>NZ_JAYSSZ010000157.1:0-10670 GCF_043720215.1 Flavobacterium sp.
TGAAGATAATATTCCTAAAAAAAATAATTTTGTTCCCATTTTTGCTTGGTATGTCTCTTTATCAGTATATAAGTCTCTAAAGTAAACTAATGGCGAACCGCTTGAACCAGGAAAGGCAGCGATATCAACTAAAAAAGATTTTTTACCGTTAAAATCTAAATAAGGTGAGGTGGCGGTTATACCTTCTCTAGTAATTGGTAGATTGTTTTTTTTATCCCACAAACCATTAGGATATCCTATCATCCAAACTTTTTCAATTGGTTTTAATTCTTTTTTTATTTCTGAATCGTCGAAAATTACATCTTCATTTAAAGAAATAGTATATAGTTTTATGTTTTTTTTGGATAATTCATAGTAAATATGATCTACTGGAATTGCTACTAAATCAATGTCTTTATTCGGGTGCTTTACCACATGTAATGAATCATTAGGAATAGATACTATTTGTAAAGAATTATAATCAGGTTCATTATCTTTTTCTTTTTTAAAAAACAACCTTATTTCTTTTGCGCCTTCAACAACATGTTTGTTAGTAATAATTACACTTATTTCTTTTGGTAAATTTGTTTTTAAATAGAAAAACATTCCACTTCCGGTTTTAATTTGGGTTTTATTAATAACAGCTTCAATTCTTATTGTATTGTTAAGTAATTGTTCTGTTATATGCATTGTTTTTTGGCTAAATAATTTAGAACAGATAAAGAAGAGAATAATTATATATAAAGGCTTTATTTTTTTCATGTTGAAAGTAAATTTAGATTAATCCAACTTATCAGTCAGTTTCTCAAATACTTTTTTAGCATTTTTCCCTTCGTATAAAATATCGTAAACGGCATCAATAATAGGTGTTTTGGCTTTGTAATCTTGGTTTAGTTTCCAAGCGCTTTTTGTAGCATAATAACCTTCGGCAACCATACTCATTTCCATTTGAGCTGATTTTACCGTGTATCCTTTCCCAATCATGTTTCCAAACATTCTATTTCTAGAAAACACCGAATATCCTGTAACCAACAAATCACCTAAGTAAGCTGAATCGTTTATGTTTCGCTTCATTTTGTGTACTTTGCGAATAAATTTCTTCATTTCGCGAATCCCATTACTCATCAAAACCGACTGAAAATTATCACCATAACCCAAACCATGCGCAATTCCTGCTGCAATGGCATAAATGTTTTTTAGCATGGCAGCATATTCGGTTCCTATAATGTCATCGGATATTTTTGTTTTAATGTAATCCCCAGATAAGTATTTAGCTACAACTTTAGCTTTATTAGCATCTCCACAAGCAATAGTTAGATACGATAATCTTTCTAGAGCTACTTCTTCAGCGTGACAAGGACCAGTAATAACACCAATGTTTTCGAAAGGAATATCATATATTTTATTAAAATGTTCTCCAACAATAAGACTGGTTTCTGGGACAATACCTTTTATAGCTGAAAAAATGATTTTGCCTTTCAGACTTTCGGTCATTTTCTCAAGTTCTCCGCCCAAAAAAGCAGATGGAATCGCAAAAATGATATAATCGGCATAAGCAACCGCTTCGTTAATATTGGAGGTTAGTTTTAATTTTTTAATGTCAAACTCAACTGAACTCAAGTAGTTAGGATTATGATGGTGTGTTTTTAGATGTTCAATAGCATCAGTATTTCGCATATACCAAGCGACTTCGTCTAGATTTACACACAACATTTTTGTAATTGCTGTTGCCCAGCTTCCGCCGCCTATTACAGCAAATTTTGGATTTGAATTCATTCTTTATTAATTCTAATTATTAAATACCTGTTCGGTGTAATTAATTTATATTTTTTTTTACCATGTAGCCCCGATAGCTATCGGGACATAGCTTTTGTGAATTTTATTAAGACGTTTTGCTTTTATTCTAGTAAAGCATAGGTTTGTTATAACTAGCAATCTAATGATCTTTCATCTATTATCTATATTATTTTGTCTTTGTAATTAGTCGTTTGTAAATCGTGGATCGGTTTCCATTTCGTGATTACAATTGTTGCAAGTTCGCAATGCTTTAGAATTGTAAAAATGTTTGAAGTGTTTTTGAAAGTCTTTTTCGATATCATTTAAACCAAAGTAAACTTCGTATAGTTTATGGTTGCAGTTGTCGCAAAACCACAACAATCCATCTTTTGCCTCAGAATCAGTACGTTTTCTTTCGATAACTAATCCTATTGAACCTTCAGAACGAACAGGAGAATGTGGCACTTTTGCGGGATGCAAATACATATCACCAGCCGATAGTTGCATGGCTATTTTTTGGCCATCTTCTTGAATATAAACTGTTATAGTTCCTTCTAGCTGATAGAATAATTCTTCGGTTTCGTTATAATGATAATCTTTTCTGGCATTTGGTCCAGCGACAACCATAACGATATAATCGTCAGAATCTATATATAAATTTTTGTTTCCAACAGGTGGTTTTAGCAAATGACGATTTTCGTCAATCCATTTGTTGAGATTAAAGGGTTTTGCAATTGCCATAGCATATAATTAAAGTATAAAGTTACTACTTTTTTACTTCAATCCATCTTGGATTAAAAATTTGTGGAACTTGTTTTGGGTCGTTTTTATAAATGGTTATTCTTCCGTAAGCAAAAATAATTTTGTTTTTTAAATCTTCAATCTTAATTTTTGAAGTTTCTAAGTAAGCATTTGTAACCACAATTGTAAATAAAGCATCAGGGTAAGCAGCATCAATATTAATATAGTTTACGGTTTTTCCTTCAGAAGCAAGTTTGTAGGAAACCACTTTTCCAGTTACACAAGCTAGATTATTTATATAATTCTTTGCATTTGCAGTGGTAATGGTATCTTGAGAAAAGCTATTTAGAGAAAATAGTATTGTAAAAAGGGCTAATAAATTTTTCATGCAGTTTTTTCTTTAATAACAAAGGGCTGGAAAACCAACCCTTTATTAAACTAAAATCTATTTTGCTTCTTTAATTAAGTAGATATATACTGGGAAGTGGTCACTAAATCCTACTTCCGTTTGCGTATGTCTTAGCGGATAACCTTTATATTGACCCGTGGTGGTAATTAGAAAAGACTTATTATAAATTCCTGCTTTCCAATACCTCCACGAAGAATAATCTTCTTTTATGAATGGTTGAGTACACATTATAATATCAAAAATATCCCAAGCATCGCGGTAGCCAATCGTTCCCATACCTTTGTTGGCCATGCTTTCAAACGGATTGTAAACTCCTTGAGGTTGCACCTCTGGTTTTTTACCTTTAGCGCCTATTTCAACTTTTACACTTTTATTAAAACTACCATCATTCAAATCTCCTAAGATGATAACTTTTGCTTCTGGGTTAATTCTTTGCAGCGAATCTGTTATTTTTCTAGTTAATGCTGCAGCAGCTTCTCTAAGCGGTGCGCTTTTCTTTTCTCCACCAGATCGTGATGGCCAGTGGCAAACGATAACATTGATTTCTTCGCCATCTAATAGACCAGTAACTAATAATTGGTCACGAGTATATATTCTTTTATCCGATATTGTTGTTGCAATTACATCATCTGTTTTTTCCTCGGCTTCTTTTTTGCTTTTAGATTTATCATCTTTTCTATATATGTATAAAGGTACATTTACATAACTGGTAGGTTGAAAATGTTTTTTTTGGTATAATAAAGCTACATCAATCCCACGTCTATCAGGAGAGTCAAAATGAATAATTCCGTAATCTTTATCAATTAGTTTAGGTTGTTTGATTAAATCTTCCAAAACACCTCGATTTTCAATTTCTGAACCTCCAATTAATGCAGGAGAGTTTGGGTTTTCACCGCTTCCAATTTCTGATAAAACACGACTTAAATTAACTAATTTCTTTTTGTATTTTTCTCCTGTCCAGTTCTGAGCACCACTAGGCAGCCACTCTTCGTCATTATTCGGATTGTTTATGGTATCAAAAAGGTTCTCGAAATTATAAAAAGCAACAGTTTGAACTGCAAATTTTTTACTTTGACCATGAACAAAAAAGCTTATTAACGTGATAAACAAGCAGATAAATTTTTTAATTTTCATATTTTTGTATTAACTAATTATTAATTGTGTTGCAAAATTTACGCCAAAAGTAAATAATATTATTAAATAATGTACATTTGTCGCCGCAAGAATTGAAACCTTGCAATAAAAAGAGAATTAATTTTAATTTTATTTATGAAAAAACTTATTTTTAGTACATTATTCGTAATGCAAGCTATTTTAGTTTTTGCTCAGCAACCTACTGGAATTACTGGTAAAGTGGTTGATGCTAAGACCCAAAAGCCATTACAAAATGTTGTTGCTTCGATTCAGAACACAAGTTTTACTCAAGTTACAAATGCTGAGGGAAAATTTACTTTTGTTGGACTTCCAGTTGGTGGTCAAATGTTACAAATAAAAAGTGATGGTTACAAAAACCAATTGCTTATGATCGAAATATTTGCAAATCAAATGCTTGATTTAGGGGTTGTTGTTTTAGAGGAAGACATTACTCAGGAACAACAAATAAATTTAATTACCATTACCGAAAACGATTTAGGTGATGATAACAGTGGGTCGGAAAGTACTTCGGGTTTGCTACAAGCATCTCGTGATGCTTTTCAACAAGCTGCTGCTTTCAACTGGGGTTCTGCTCGTTTTAGGATGAGAGGCCTTGATAATGATTACGCAACTACCATGATAAATGGGGTTGTGATGAATAAAATATATGACGGAAGACCACAATGGAGTAACTGGGGAGGATTGAATGATGCCACACGTAACCAGGAATTTACAACAGGATCGGCTCCATCGGACTATACTTTTGGAGGAATTTTAGGAACTCAGGAAATAAATACCAGAGCATCTATCTACAGACCAGGATCGCGTATCTCTTTTTCAGGAGCAAACACAAATTACAATTGGAGAATGATGGGGACTCACGCTTCTGGAATGCAAAAAGATGGTTGGGCGTTTGTGGTTTCTGCAGGAAGACGGTGGGCTCAAGAAGCTTATTTTGAAGGTACAACATATAACGCTAACTCATTTTTTGCAAGTGTTGAGAAAAGAATTAACGAAAAACATTCCTTAAACTTCACGTCTATATACGCTTTGAATAGTAGAGGTAAAAATTCGCCAAATTCTGACGAAATTAATGAACTTGCTGGTATACAATATAATTCATACTGGGGATTACAAGATGGGAAACAAAGAAATTCACGTGTAAAGAGAACCGAAGAGCCAATCTTAATATTAACTCATTATTGGAAGATAAATGACAAAACTAATTTAAACACAAGTATCATGCACCAGATAGGGAGTATTGGTAATAGTCGTTTAGATTATCAAAGTGTTGACAATCCAGACCCTACTTATTATAGAAAACTACCTAGTTACTATACTTCTCTATGGAATCCTGATGATTATACTGATTTTCAAGGGGATGACCAAGTTAATATAGATTTAGCTAAAACGGCTAGTTTTTTAACTAACAGACAAATTGATTGGAATGATCTTTACAATACCAATCGCGCTTCTTCAGATGGACATAGTGCTTATATCTTATATGAAGATAGAACCGACGACAAATTATGGACGGCAAATACAGTTCTTAATTCACAACTTGCAGATAACATCTCAATGAATGCAGGTGCAACTTTTAGAAAATTAAAATCACATAATTTCCAAAATTTACTCGATTTATTAGGTGGTAATTATTTTGAAGATTATGATAATTTTCAGGCTGGTGATGAGCAACAATCAGATTTAAATAACCCTAACCGAAAAGTTGTTGTTGGTGATTCTTTTGGATATAATTATAATTTATTAGCCAATACTGTTGATGTTTTCACTCAATTCAAATTCACTTATAAAAAAGTAGATTTTTACTTAGGGCAAACATATTCTCGTAATCAATACCAAAGAGAAGGATTATACAAAAGTGGTTTATACCCAACTAATTCTTTTGGAAAAAGTGCTAAATCAACTTATGAAAATTTTGGTTTCAAAGGAGGTTTAACATACAAAATGACAGGAACTCATCTTTTAAACTTCAATGGAGTTTATATGACGAAAGCGCCTTCATTAAGAAATGTTTATCCAAATGCTAGATTAAATGACAATGTAATTAATGATTTGCAAAACGAGAAAATCTCAAGTGTAGATGCTAGTTATATTATTAGAACACCTAAATTTAAATCTAGATTAACGACTTACTTCTCACAATCTAAAAATGGTACTGAAACATCATTCTTCTTTGGAGAAGGTATTTTTGGAGATGATGGTGGAGATGGTGGAGATGCATTTGTTGCTGAAACAGTTACAAATATCGAAAAACAAAATATTGGTGCAGAATTAGGTTTAGAGTACCAAATTACATCAACAATTAAGTTGACTGCAAATGCAGCATACGGCGAATACACTTACAATAACAATCCTACTGTAACACTTAATAATGATAATTTAGCTTCTCCAACAAACACTAATCCAATTGTTGAGTTTGGAACAGCAAAACTAAAAGGATACAGATTACCAGGTGGACCACAAACTGCAGCTTCTTTTGGAATTGAGTATAGAGACCCTCACTTCTGGTGGATTGGTGCTAATGGAAATTATTTAGCAAACAATTATTTAGATATTGCACCATTATTAAGAACGAATAATTTCTTTAAAAACCCTGCTGACCCATTCGGGTTGACTTTCCCAGAAGCTACAGAAGAAAGAGCTACAGAATTATTAAAACAAGAACAGTTTGCTGATTTTTATTTAGTAAATTTAACCGGAGGAAAATCATGGAAAGTAGGTAAACAAACTTTTGGGTTATTCGCAACTATAAATAACGCTCTTGATGCCAAGTACAAAACTGGTGGTTTTGAACAAGCAAGAAATGCTAATTATAGAGAATTGAATCAAGATGTTTCTAGCGGAACACCTGCATTTGCTCCAAAGTACTTCTATGGTTACGGAAGAACATATTTTGTTAACTTATATATTAACTTCTAAAAAAATATGATTATGAAAACAAATAAAATAATAATGATATTGGGAGTAGCAACCTTATTAGGTTTTGCTAGTTGTTCACCTGAGCAGGATATTAAAAACCCTGATTTTACACCACTTACATTTGCAGAAGATTTTTCTGTTGGTGCTGTAGATAATACAGAACTAAATACACAGGGATGGTTTAATTATGCTGAAGTTGGTACTGCTAAATGGAGAGAACAGATATATAGTAGTAATCCTTACGCTGAATTTAGTTCATTTTCATCAGGAAATGCTATCAATGTGGGATGGTTAATTTCGCCAGCTATTAATATGGATCTTCAAGATAGAGAAACGTTAGTTTTTCAATCTGCACAAAGTTATGTTAGTTCTTCTGCAAATTCGTTAGAGGTTTTTATTTCTAAAGATTTTAATGGGACTAATGTATTAACTGCAACTTGGGAACCTTTGACTGCAACTTTACCATTAACAACTAGTGTTTATTTTCAATTTATAAACTCAGGTGAAATAGATTTGTCTGGTTATACTGGAAATATTCATATCGCTTTCAAGGTTAAAGGATCTGGAACAAATCTTGCATTAGACGGTTCTTATCAAGTGGATAATATTAGAATCTTTAATAAAAAATAATCATACTACTATGAAAAATATAATTTTTAAATCAATCTTTTTATTCTTATCAATTGGTTTTATAACTGGTTGCGTAAATGAAGATTTTCCAGCTCCAACAGATACATTAAAAACGTATGAGTTTACCACTACAACTACCGTACCAGCTGTTTCAACTGCAGCTACAACCACTCCTGTTTTGTATGTTACAGATGACATTATTGAAGCCTATGTAACATCAAGTGATGAAAAAGGTAATTTTTTCAAATCTATTTCTTTCCAAACACTTCCAGTTGCAGGTTCTGCAGTCGGTTTCAGTGTGTCTATTAACGCTTCAACCTTATATGGTAAAGGCTTTACACCGGGTAGAAAAGTATATATCAAACTAAAAGGATTGTATACTGCTAAAGTTGATGGATCTTTAAAAATTGGTTTCTTTTTTGAAGGAGGTATTGGAAGAATTCCAGAAAATGTATGGAAAGATTTTTTATTCCCATCAGTAACAATTGTAAGTGAAGAAGATCTAGTTAGAACAATGACTTTAACTGCGGCTTATGCTAGTACTGCTATTGCAGATGCTAATCAAAATACTTTAATTGAGTTGGATCCTGTTCAATTTGCTGAAAGCTCAATAAACAGAACTTATTATGATGTAGATTCTGGAGGTGGCGCAACAAATCATTCTATGATGGCAACTACAGGTGGTACTGCACAAGTAATTCGTTTTAGTAGTTTTGCTCCTTTTACAGGAAATAGAGTTCCGTCAGGGAGTGGTAAAATAAGAGGTGTCCTTACAAAATTTGGTTCTACTTACCAATTTATGGTTCGTTATGAACATGATATTAAATTGACAAATCCAAGAGTTGATGATGCTCCACCTATTGTAGGAAATGCAAATGTTTTTGCAGGAACATTAAACGAACCTTTCACGAGTTATACAATTACCAATCAAACTAATTTCCCTAAATACATTAATGATGCTAAAGTAGGTTCAAGATACTGGCAACTAAAAACTTTTAGTGGTAATAAGTATATTGAAATGTCATCTTTTGGTGGTGGTGGAGTTACTGCAAAAACTTATTTCTTAGTGCCAGTAGATTTCACAGCGGCAAATACATTTACATTTAAAAAACTAGCTAGGTTTTATGCTGGTAGTACACCTTTGCAAGTGTATTATGTTAAAGCAACTGATTATGCTCCAGGTAGTATAATTAATCTAAGTGCATTCACCAATATAACATCTAATTTTACAATTTCTTACCCAGCAATTGGATCATCGGAAACAGTTTTTACTTCACCAGGATCATATGCTATTCCTGCAAGTTTAACTGGAAATGGTTATTTTGTTTTTGAATATTCGGGAACGCCTACATTAACAACGACTATACAAGTTGATGATATTGTTATCAACTAAATATTTTCAATACTATACTAAAAGAGCTACATTTCTGTAGCTCTTTTTTTATGTGCAAACTTTACAATACCGCCTTTCGAGAGTTAATAGCATCAGTAAAGGTATCAATCTCTGTTAGCTCTAAAGTAATTTTTGTTAAAAAGTATATGTTAGTAACTATAATCGTTGAATGTTCAGAGAAAAATTAAATTGATAAGCAATCTTCACAAGATAGCAAGCAGGATACCAAAGTATACTTTACAAAAAAAGAGTTGCCTATAGCAACTCTTTTTTATATAATTTATTAGAAATATATTATAACTGCGGCCCCGCTTTTACCAAGTTTTGACCTTCTTCATTATCTGTATATTGCACAAAGTTCTTAATAAATCTTCCTGCTAAATCTTCTGCTTTTGTAGTCCATTCTGAAGCATCTGTATAGGTATTTCTTGGATCAAGAATTTCAGAGTTTACTTCGTGTAATGCTGTAGGAACTGTAAAGTTAAAAACAGGAACGACTTTAGTTTCTGCTTTTTCGATAGAACCGTCAAGAATAGAGTCAATAATCGCACGCGTATCTTTTATAGAAATACGTTTTCCTGTTCCGTTCCAACCTGTGTTTACCATATAAGCAGTTGCTTTATGTTCTTCCATTTTCTTTACCAATTCTTTTCCGTATTGTGTTGGGTGAAGCGATAAAAATGCTTTTCCGAAACAAGCGGAAAAAGTAGGTTCTGGTTGTGTAACTCCTCTTTCGGTTCCAGCTAATTTTGCTGTAAATCCTGAAAGAAAATAATATTTAGTTTGTTCGGGTGTTAACTCAGATACTGGTGGCATTACTCCAAAAGCATCGGCAGTTAAGAATATTACTTTTGTTGCGTGACCTGCTTTAGAAACTGGTCTTACAATATTGTCTATATGGTTAATTGGATACGAAACTCTTGTGTTTTGAGTAACTGATCCGTCTTTGAAATCTATTTTTCCGTTGGCGTCAACTGTTACGTTTTCCAGCAACGCGTCTTTACGAATAGCCTTATAGATGTCTGGTTCGTTTGCTGCGCTTAAATCGATTGTTTTGGCGTAACAACCACCTTCAAAATTAAAAACTCCGTCGTTATCCCAGCCGTGTTCGTCATCACCTATTAATTCACGTTTTGGATCTGTAGACAACGTTGTTTTTCCTGTTCCTGATAATCCGAAGAAAACTGCTACATCGCCAGTTGCTCCTTTATTCGCAGAACAGTGCATAGAAGCCATTCCTTGAAGTGGTAAATAATAGTTCATCATAGAGAACAAGCCTTTTTTCATTTCACCTCCGTACCAAGTTCCGCCAATTAATTGGATTTTCTCAGTTAAGTTAAAAGCGACATATACTTCAGAATTTAATCCGTGAGCAGCATACTCTTTGAAACTTGTTTTAGAACCATTCATTACTACGAAGTCTGGCTCACCGTATACTTGAAGTTCTGCATCAGTAGGACGAATAAACATATTTTTTACAAAATGTGCTTGCCAAGCCACCTCAACAATAAAACGAACTTTCAATCTTGTGTTTTCGTTAGCGCCACAAAAAGTGTCTACTACAAATAATCTTTTGCAATACCACCATCGATCGCGGCGCGATCGAAGATACGGTTATCGAGACGGGTGTTAAGCTGGATAATCAAATTCAAATCGGCCACAACGTTC
>NZ_JAYSSZ010000158.1:0-10560 GCF_043720215.1 Flavobacterium sp.
CAGGAGTAAAAGTAGGTGGAAATTATATATCCTATTACAGCGAAAAAATAGTTAATCCGTCATTAACCAAAGAAAAACTTAATGAAAATAATGCCGAAGATATTTATGATGGACTAAAAAACTTGAAAGGAAGTGCGCTTAAAGTAGCTCAAATGCTCAGTATGGACAAAAGTATCATGCCACAAGCATATGTAGATAAATTTTCGCTGTCACAATTTTCTGTTCCTGCATTATCAGCACCACTAGTTCGTAAAACATTTAAAAAATATTTAGGAAAATTTCCCGAAGAAATATACGATACTTTTTCACCCGATTCTGTAAATGCAGCAAGTATTGGTCAAGTACACAAAGCAACAAAAAACGGAAAGAATCTAGCTATAAAAATCCAATATCCAGGAGTAGCTGATAGTATAAGCTCAGATTTAGCACTTGTAAAACCAATTGCAACAAGAATGTTTAATCTTAAAGGCAAAGATTCAGAAAAATATTTTCAAGAAGTTGAAAGCAAACTTTTAGAAGAAACTGATTATATTTTAGAGCTAAAACAAAGCGAAGAAATGTCTCACGCTTGCAAAAATATTGAGAACTTAAAGTTTCCAAAATATTATGCAGATTTATCATCGGAGAAAATCTTAACTATGGATTGGATTGAAGGTGAACATCTTTCGGAGTTCGCTGCCCACAATACTAATAGAGAAAAAGGAGATAAATTAGGACAAACGATGTGGAATTTTTATATGTTTCAAATGCATAATTTGAAACGGGTTCATGCCGATCCGCATCCAGGAAATTTTCTTATAGATGAGGATTCTAATTTAATTGCTATCGATTTTGGTTGTATAAAAGCAGTTCCTAATGAATTTTATATCCCTTATTTCGAATTGGCAACACCAGAAATTATTAATAATCCGGTAATTTTTAATCAAAAATTATATGAATTAGAAATACTTCGTTCAGATGATTCCGAAAAAGAAATTGCTTATTTTACAGATGTTTTTTATCGATTATTAAGTTTGTTTACTAAACCATTTCATGGTGATTATTTCGATTTTTCTGACGAAAAATTCTTTGGAGCTATCGCTACAATGGGTGAAGAATTTACAAAAGATACTCAGTTAAGAAAAATGAATGGAAATAGAGGTTCTAAACATTTTCTTTATATTAATAGAACATTTTTCGGATTATATAATTTGTTACACGATTTGAAAGCCAGAGTAAATACGCAAGAATATAAAAAATATATGTAAAAATTAGTTTGTTTTTTTGTTTATTAGAACACGATTTTCCCCATAGAATCGTGTTCTTTTTTTGTGAAAAACGTAAGTTTGTATTTTTAAAATTAACTATGCTTCAAGCTCAAAACATTTCATTTGGTTATACAGATAAAATAATTATTCATAATATTGATTTTACTATAACTCAAGGTCAAAACATTGCTATTTTGGGAGAAAGCGGTTGTGGTAAAAGCACACTTTTAAAACTGATTTATGGCTTATATGATTTAGGTAAAGGTCAGATTTTTTGGAATAAAATGGAAGTTTTAGGACCAAAATTCAACTTAATTCCAGGCATGGATTGTATGAAATATTTGGCACAAGATTTCGATTTGATGCCTTATATAACCGTTGCCGAAAACGTAGGGAAGTATTTATCTAATATAAATATAGAACAAAAGAATAATCGGATTCAGGAATTGCTGGAAATTGTCGAAATGGCAGAATTTGCTCATGTAAAAGCAAAGTTTCTTAGTGGAGGACAGCAACAACGTGTCGCTATTGCTAGAGTTTTAGCTCTCGAGCCGGAAGTATTATTGTTAGACGAACCGTTTAGTCATATAGACAATTTTAGAAAAAATGCTTTGCGCAGAAACCTATTTTCGTACCTAAAAGAGAAAAATATTACTTGTTTGGTTGCCACTCATGATAGTACCGATGCTTTGTCTTTTTCTGATGAGACCATCATTTTGCACGACGGGAAAATTATTGAAAAAGGAAATTCTCATGATATTTATATCAATCCAACTACTAAATATGTAGCTTCGCTTTACGGAGAAGTAAACGAATTCAAATTATCACAGCTTACTTTTGTAGAAGGTGAAGATGAAACAGTTTTAATATATCCACATCAGTTGAAAGTTTCTGAAGATGGTCTGCTAAGAGTTTTGGTAAAACAATCTTATTTTAAAGGGAATCATTATTTAATTAAAGCTGTTTTTGATAGAAAAGTAATTTTCTTTCAGCACGATTCTAGCTTAGTTTTTAATGAAGAAGTAAAATTGACTATACAATAAAATGGGAAAAGAAGATTACTTGACTAAACAAATTAATCAACTCGGATTTGTTTTAAGAAAAATATCAGAAAAGCTAACAGGAACTAAAAAATAACAATGAATTATCTGAAATGGTTTTTGTGGTTAATTTTAAAATAAACGAATAATTAGGTTTTGATTTAGAGATTAAAAAATTACTATAAATTTTGACTAAAAAAATAAAACCCTGAAAAATATATTTTTCAGGGTTTTATATGCTTCAAATTTAATTTTTCAAATATTTTTCTAAAAACTGATCTTGTTCCCAAAGTAAGTGCATGATATTTTCTTTGGCAGCATATCCATGAGATTCTTTAGGTAATATAAGCATTCTTGTTGGAGCACCAAGACCTTTCAAAGCCTGAAAATAACGTTCTGTTTGTAGTGTAAAAGTTCCCGGATTATTATCAGCTTCCCCATGCACAAGTAATAAAGGAGTTTTCATTTTTTCGGCATTCATGAACGGAGACATATTGTTATAAACTTCAGGATTTTCCCAATAATTACGTTGTTCGCTCTGAAATCCAAAAGGAGTTAAGGTTCTATTATAAGCACCACTTCGAGCAATTCCACAAGCAAATAAGTTAGAATGTGTAAGTAAATTTGCGGTCATAAAAGCACCATAAGAATGTCCGCCCACAGCTACTTTTTTACGATTTATGAATCCTAAATTATCTACCGCATCAATAGCTGCTTCGGCATTAGAGACCAATTGTGTGATAAAAGTGTCGTTCGGTTCTGTCTTGCCTTCTCCGATAATTGGAAAAGCAGCATCGTCAAGAACGGCATATCCTTTTGTAACCCAATACACGAACGAACCATAATTTGGGAATGTAAACTCGTTAGGGTTTTTATCGTTTTGTCCTGCCGAATTTTTGTCCTTAAACTCAGCTGGATAAGCCCATATTAGCAATGGTAATTTTTCTTTTTTACTATTTCTGTCATAATTTGCTGGTAAATATAAAGTTCCAGACAATTCAACACCATCTTTTCTTTTGTATTTGATAACTTCTTTATACACGTTTTTGATGCTTATAAACGGATTTGCAAAAGTTGTAATAGGGGTTAATTTTCCTTTGCTTTTTATGTTTCTAAAATGATAATTTGGGTAATCATTTTTAGATTGCATCATTACCAAAACTTCTCCTTTTTTGAAATCTTCAATAGATAATAAATCCTCTTTTTTGTCTGTTGATGTCGATTGGTACAGTCTTTTTGATTTTAATGTTTTGATGTTGAATTCATCAATAAACGGGAACTGGCCATTTTTTGTAAAACCATCTCCTAGCAAGAAAGCATTGTCGTTTTCTATTGCCAAAACTTGACGACCGTATTGGTTTTTTATTGTTTCAAAATTTCCTGGATCTGAGTAAATATCTTGCGAGTTTCTATCTGAAATAACTTTTGGTGCTTCACTTGGATTTGATGGATTTATCAAATAAGTTTTGGTGTTTCTAGTGTCATACCAGTCGTCGTATACCATGGCTGTTTTGTCATTTCCCCAAACTATTGCTGCAAATCGTTGTGGCGTTTTTAGTAACGAAGTTGGATTGGATGTAAACGGAGCTTCCCATAAAGAAATTTCATCTCTAAAATCAATCTTTTTAGCTTGATCACCTTCGTCTAGTGCTTCAATATAATAAAGTGTGGCAGGTTTATCTGAACGCCAATTCATGCCACGTTTCCCTTTGCGAACAGATGAAAAACCTTTAGGCATAATTTCTGTTAGAGGTACTTCGTTTACTGTTTTTATTGCAATTCCAGCTAAATTATACACGACCGTTTTTTGAGGAAAACGGCTTAGAGGGACAATATATGAAAATGGTTTTTGGATAGTAGTTATCATAAGGTAATTACCATCGGGCGAAAAATTTTCACCAGTAAACATATCGGCAGCTTTATATAAAGTAGCATTTCCTGATAGGGTTATTTTATACAATTCGGAAGTAACTAAGTTTTCGAAATTTGTTTCGTCTGTTTTGTTTTTTAGTAAATCTTGAAATGTACGGTTCGAAGAAACTTTTCCTTCGCTAGTAGAAACAATTGGGCCTTTTGGTAAATCTTTTTTTATATCTACAAGTGCAACTCTATTTTTGAGTAGAATTTTAACCAAAATAGCTTGGCCATCTCGAAACCAACTAAAAGGATTTCCAAGATTTGCATTTACAGTAGCATCTGTTAGTTTTGTAGCTTTTGCATTTTCAACATCGAGTAACCATAATTCTACTCCAGTTGTTGTTGTGTGTGAGAAAGCAACTTTAGTTTCGTCTGGAGACCAAGAAAGATTGGTTAATTTAGGGTTTTGCGGCAAACCCGAAACTTGAATTTCAGTTTTGTCTTTTATTTTTCGAACTTTTAAGTTGTTAATATAGGTTACTGTACTCGAAATATTGGTTGTGGGATTTATACGTAAACCACCCAAACGCATTTCTTCTTGGTTTAAATCATCGAGAGTTTTATAGGTATTTCTATAGGTGAGAAGCATCCATTCTTTTTTGGTATCCATAAGAACTGATGGTGCTCGTTGGTAATCTGCTAAATCAAGAATTTCTTTTGATGGTTTTTGATAACTTAGATTTTCTTGAGCAAATGTTGTGAAGCTAAATCCAATAAATAGGAGTAAAGTGGTTGTTATTTTCATTTTTTATTAATTTTATACTAAAGTAATGGAAACTTATAATGGCTTAAAGAAATTAAGTAAAATTTAACTATTTAGTTAAGTACCGGTAGAGTAATTAGGGTTTTTTTAGGTAGCAAAAAATACAAGAATAATTTAAATTAAATATCTAATTAGTTTTAATAATAATATTCAATGAAGTTCTAATTTTCTTATTAGATTTGTGTTGTAAAATTTAAATTTAAAATAAATGAAAAAAATAATTCTTTCTGTTGCAATTATAACTGCACTGATTAGTTGTAATGATAAAAATAAAACTGCAGAAACTACTAAAGCTGAATTTTCTTCTTTTGGAGCAAAAATCACTGACGAAAAAGTTATTTCTAGTGAAGAAATGATAAAAAAATACGAAACACTAAAAGAAGGTGATACTGTAAATGTAAAATTCAAATCAAAAATTAATTCTGTTTGCAAGAAAAAAGGATGCTGGATGACTCTAGATTTGGGTAATGATAAAGAAGCTTTTGTAAAGTTTAAAGATTATGCTTTTTTTGTTCCTAAAAATGCTGACAATTCTGAAACTGTTGTAAATGGTAAAGCTTATGTAAGTATAGAATCTGTAGATGAATTAAAACATTATGCTAAAGATGAAGGAAAATCTCAAGCATCGATTGATAGTATTGTAGCGCCAAAAACTACTTATTCATTTATGGCTGATGGTGTTTTAATCAAAAAATAATGAAAAAATATTTAGTAGTATTTTTAGCTTCAATACTCATGTTTTCTTGTAACAAAAAGCAAGAAAATTGTGAAAAGCCTTCATCAGAAAAAAAGTTTGATATGTACGAAATGTCAGAAATGGCGTTACTTATGGAACAAATGTATGTAGATAACGAACGATTGAAACGGCGAATTATAAAAGGAGATACGATAGGGAAGTTTCCTAATCATTTTCTAAAAATTCACAGTTCTGTAATGACGGATAAGCAAGAAAACGATAATTTTTTTAAGAAACACGCTACAGAATTTATACAATCGCAAGAAGAAATTTATAAAGATCCCAAAAACGCTAAACAACATTTTAATGCTAGCATAGATGCTTGTGTAAAATGCCATGAAGTAAAATGTGGTGGACCAATTGTCAGGATTAAAAAACTATATATTAAGTAGTTTTGAAAAGAGAAATCATAAAAACTCTCGATGGTTCTACAACCATTCATTTGCCAGATTGGGACGAATCTTATCACTCTAAACATGGCGCAATTCAAGAAGCATATCATGTTTTTATTAAAAATGGACTTTCATTAATTGAAGAAAAGATAGTTTCTATTTTAGAAATTGGTTTTGGAACTGGTTTGAATGCTTTTATCACTTTGTTAGAAGCCCAAAAGAATAATCTAACTATAGATTATACTGGTGTGGAAGCTTATCCAGTTGCTGTTGCTGAAGCGCTAGAGATGAATTATTTAGATGAATTAAAAGCGAAAAAATTTGAATTGGAGTACAAAAAGATGCATGAATGCATCTGGGAAGAAAAGCATGTTTTTAACTCTAATTTTTCATTAACTAAAAGAAAACAATTTTTTCAAGATATTCAAGACAAAAAAACTTTCGATTTAATTTATTTTGATGCTTTTGGCTATAGAGTACAACCAGAATTGTGGAGCACAGAAATTTTCAGAAATATGTTTGAATCTCTTAAAGATGATGGAATTCTAGTAACTTATGCAGCTCGTGGAGTTGTAAAACGATCGATGCAAGAAGTTGGATTTAATGTTAAAAAAGTGGCTGGACCACCAGGAAAAAGGGAAATGATGATAGGTTTTAAAAAAATTTAATACTTTATTGTGATTTTTTACGTTTTATTTTTATATATTCGAGTGTTACTAATACCACAATTTTAAATTATTTATTATGTCAAAATTAATGGTTAATTACACAAAATCAATTCTTGAGAGAGTTAGTTTTGATCCTGTTTTGTTTTGTAAAGAGCTTGAAAAAGCTCTAAAAACGCTTCTTCCATATGAACTTGAAGAACTTGTAGATTGGTTTTTCAATTTCACGAAGGAGAAACCAGAACTTAGGAAATGTGCAGTATATTTGAATCTATAAAAAAAGTCCCGATTTGTACAAATCGGGACTTTTTTTATATTTTTTTAAGAAGATTATTTTACCACTTTTTTGTACAAAGTTGCACTATCTGCAAATTTCTTTAAATCAATTTTTGGATCACCATATATTGAAATTTCCGATTTGCCAGATGCACTTATAGCTAAACTTCCATTCGTGTTTACAATACAATTTGTATCGCCTTCGGTTGTTAGGTTTAGCATTTTTGAAATCATTTTTTGACCTTCATAAGTGGCGTTATTATCTAAACGAAGTTTCATTTCAGAAACTTCTCCGTCAATAACTGCATTTGATTTTTGATACATATCAAATTTTAATTTATTTGAAGTAATTCGTGCTTTTATTATAGAAGTTTTGCTCATTTCAACAAAGGCATCTTCGCTTTTTAGATTCAATTCTACCTTCGATTTATCGTTTGCTAATAAGGTAAAATTTGGAGAATTTGCATTGATAAATGTTTTGGAATAATCATACGCTTTTATTGTGATATTTTTCAATTCCATTTCAGAAACTGCATTTAGTTTTGCTTCATGTTTTACAGATATTAGCTTTAAACTGTCTGTATAAATAACTCTAATTTCTAGTTTTTTGAAACTTGAAATTTCCTTATTTGTATTTAGTCGTAGCGAATTACCATAGGTTTGATGATTTATAGCTACATGCAAATTTTCGTCAGTTTCTATTTCGATCGCATTTTTATCACCTTTTACTAAAAAAACTTCAAGATTATCTTCCACTTCAAGTTCTGTAAAAGCTGCAACTTCGTGTTTTTCGACAGTTACAATTTTTAATCCTTTTACTTTTTCCTTTTTTTGGGCAAAAGTGATTGTAGTAAACAAGATTGTAAAAATAAGTAGGCTAATTTTTTTCATTTTCGAATATGTTTGTCACAAATATAAAAAAATCATTCGCCCATGACGAATGATTTTGATAAATTTAATATTTTTTTATTCTTTGTCAACGCTTCCACCAGAATTTTCTTCGATAGATAAACTTTTTGGAGTTTTAGAATATTGTATTGAGCTACCGCTTGAAGCATGGGCTTTTAGTTTCAGAATAGGATGTACACTTGTTGTACTTCCACTCGTGCTTTGAGAAGTAATATCATTGGCTAATAAATCATCAGCGTCAATACTACTCCCGCTAGAAGATGCTGTTGAGACTTCTAGTGCTTTTCCTTCAACGTTTAAATCACTTCCGCTTGAAGATTCTAATAAAACTTTGTCGGCTTCAATAGTTGCAACTAGTTTACTTGCACTACTAGATTTTAGATAAATAGTATTACCTTTTATTACATTTTTAGTTACTAAATAAGCGGCACTTGTAGATTCTAAACCTTCAATTATAGGCATTTGAACTCTGATTTTTTTAGATTTCACATTGTTATAATTGTTGTATTTTGATGCTATTTTTAAAGTTCCATTACTAACTGTCGTAATTATGCCGTCTTGTAAATTGTCATCAGCTTCTACAACAACTTTTTGATCATTTCCTTGTGTTACTTCACAATCTAGCGCTTGACTTACTTCGATTTTTGTAAATGGAGCTAGATTTCTTTCTTTTGTAACTACATTTCCGCTACCTGTGATTTTTTCGCCTAAATCAATTTCGTATTTGCAAGAATTAAATAATAATGCTACACATGTTGCAATTACTATTCGTACTAAATGAATCATTAACTTTATCATAATTATTCAGTTTTAATTATTATTCCGTCTTTGTTTATTTTTAGTTCTTTAAAATCTCTTGAGTTCGAAATAACAGTGTCATTTTTGATAGTAATTCCATCTTCGTTTATAGTGACATTTGGTGTTTGAATGTTAATGTCATCTTCATTGTCATAATCTGAATCTTCATTCTCATTAGCGGGACAGTTAATGCATTTTACTTTGTTATCTTCAACTTTATATACATCCGTATTCGAATCTGGATTCCAAGTAAAATAATCACCATCAGTTTCGTCATAATATCTTAATGAAGTATCTGGTTTTAGGTACGTTCCTTTAGGTAAATATAAAAATAATTTTACTTCTTGTCCTCGGTACTTATTTTTTACATCAGTAAGGAAATAATTATCTAAAACTAACTGATTTCCAGTAACTTTTATGTTGTAAGTTATTTTTTCAGCACGTCCTTTTGCTTCGTTAAAAGATTTTCCGTTAGCACTTTTCTCTATTTGAATATAAGCACTTTTCTCGTCAGTAGGCATGATTTCTAACCTTACATTATTAGAATATAATAAGTCTTGGTTTGCAGAATCTTGTACAAATTTAAAATCTTCTCTGTCGTTTATATCTTTCGTATAATAATCATTAAATCTAAATTTTATATAAAGAGTGTCATTCGGATTAATGTTTATTTGTTGTTTGGTTACCACTTTATTATCAAAAGCCACTTCGGTAGCTTGACGTACTCCAATAGTTATTAACACTCCAACGGCTAAAATCCAGATGGCTAATAATGTGTATTTTGCAACATTTCCGATAGATTTTAAGTTAGTAACTAATATTTTTAAACCTAAAATAAGTAAGAAGAAAAACGGAATCCCAATCGCTAAAAAGAATAACAAACTAACAAACCACATCGAAGTATTCGTATAATTGAAAGTATTAAAATAATCTAACCAAGGCACATGAAGAAATGAAGTTGAACCGACTGTAAATAAACTAATTATTAATGAAATTAATGTAGCAGATGCAACTACAACAATTATTGCGCCAATGAATTTTGCAAAAACTTTCAGAATAGCTAGAATAACATCACCAAGAGAACTTCCTATTTTTTCGGCTCCAGATCTAACTTGGTTTCCCATTTTTCCGTAATCAGCATTTTTAAACTTTTCGGACACATTTTCAAATTCCTCTTTTACCTTTTTTTCGATATTCGAAATATTTATTGGTTCGCCACGCATTTCTAGCTTTTCTGAAGTTGTTGTAGCTTCAGGAGTTACAGCCCATAATACGATATAAGCAATTATTCCAGTTCCAAAACCTGCAAAAACTAGTAAAACCAATACAATTCTTATCCAAACTTGATCTATTCCAAAATAGTGGCCTAAACCAGAGGCAACACCACCTATAATTCCGTTTTCTCTATCACGGTATAGTTTTTTAGAACCTGTTGTAGTTGTTGTATAACTATAATTGGTTTCTTTTGGTTCATCGTTTTCTATTTTATAGTCTTCTGGTTGTCCCATAACTGCAATAACATCGTCTACATCTTTTAGACCTATAACTTGTTTTTCGCTAGTCAATTTTTCTGAAAATAGCTCAGAGATTCTACTTTCAATATCATTCATGATTTCATCACGACCATCGCTAGAAAGAGACTTTTTTATAGCATCAAAATAGCGATTCAGTTTTTGATAGGCATCTTCATCTATATGAAAGAAAAAACCTCCTAAATTCATATTTACTGTCTTGTTCATAGCTTTTAGTTTTTGTTTGTTATTAGTGTTACAGCATCAGATAATTCTGTCCAAGTGCCATTTAATTCAGTTAAAAAT
>NZ_JAYSSZ010000159.1:0-3730 GCF_043720215.1 Flavobacterium sp.
GCAAACGACTTAAATAACCAATAACTCTTTTTCCGAAAATAGTCGAAATAAGCAATGACATGATAATCGCTAATGCTGATCTAAATGTGATATATTGAAAAACTCCAGCGCCTGGAAAATCAAAGTATTTGTCTAAATATTGAAATAAATCGTATAACATATTTTTGGATATTTGTTAATTCGGTTATTTGTTGATTCGGTTAACCGATTAAACGAATCAACGATTGAACTTTATTTGTTTAATTGTTCTAAAATTTCTTTTACAATTTGCATATCATCAAAATCGTGACGAACGCCGTTTATTTCTTGATACGTTTCGTGTCCTTTTCCTGCAATTAGAATAATATCATTAGGTTGTGCTAGCTGACAAGCGGTTTTTATAGCTTGTTTTCTATCCGTAATTGACATGTATTTTTTATAATTAACTGGTGTAATTCCAGCTTCCATTTCGGCAATAATGGTTTCAGGATTTTCTGTTCTTGGATTATCTGATGTTAAAATAGCTTTGTCACTCATTTCTGAAGCGATATTTGCCATTATTGGTCTTTTTGTCTTGTCTCTATCACCTCCACAACCTACAATCGTAATTAATTGTTCGTTGCGAGTACGAATATCATTTATAGTACTCAACACATTTTCTAAAGCATCAGGTGTGTGTGCATAATCAACAATTGCTGTGATTTTTTCCTTTGAAACTATAAATTGAAAACGTCCTGAAACACTTTCTAATTCTGACAGTAATCTTAAAACTTCTAATTTTTCAATCCCTAATTCGATTGCCACTCCGTAAATTGCCAATAAATTATACGCATTGAAAGTTCCAATCAATCGAACCCAAACTTCTTGTTCGTTTATTTTTAATAACAATCCGCTTAACTGATTTTCGATAATAATAGCTTTATAATCGGCATACGTTTTTAATGCATAAGACAATTTTCTTGCCTTAGTATTTTGCATCATTACGGCACCATTTTTATCATCTATGTTAGACAGCGCAAATGCGTTTTTAGGCAAATTATCGAAGAATGATTTTTTTACATCGCGATATTCTGCAAATGTTGGATGATAATCTAAATGATCGTGAGATAAGTTTGTAAAAACTCCGCCTACGAATTGTAAACCTTCGGTACGTTTTTGATGAATCCCATGCGAGCTTACTTCCATAAAGCAATATTCGCAACCCGCTTCAACCATTTCATTCAAATAATAATTGATTGTTAATGAATCTGGCGTAGTATGTGTTGCTTTATATTCTACTTCATCTACTAAGATTTTTACAGTAGAAAGTAATCCGACTTTGAAACCTGCTTTTTTGAATAATTGATATAAAAGTGAAGCAATTGTTGTTTTACCGTTTGTCCCCGTTACACCAACCAATTGCAGTTTTTGTGATGGATTATAATAAAAATTTGTTGCTAAATAGGCTAAAGCTGCATTCGTGTCTTTTACTTTTACATAAGTAATTTGTGGCAATAAATCCGTTGGTAATGTATCGCAAATAATTACAGAAGCTCCGAGAGAAATAGCTTTATCTATAAACTCATGTCCGTTTGAAATTGAACCACGAATGGCTACAAAAACATCATTTGATTCTATTTTTCGAGAATCAAAATGAATATTATTCACAGCAACATCGGTTGAACCGTGAACAACTTCGAGAGCTACTTTATATAATATTTCTTTTAAAATCATTATGACAATTCTAAAATTATAAGTTGATTTTTTACAATTGGTTGCCCTGCTTGAATAGATTGTTTTTTAACTTTTCCAATTCCTATAGCTTTAACCTTCATATTCAAATTTTCTAATAATGCCACTGCATCCATTCCAGACATACCGTGCAAATTTGGAATTACTGTTGCTTTTTTATTTACTTTATCATTGTAAGTCAAATAATTTTTGTCTTGAACTGGATTATTTTTCCTCAGATTCTTCACCTCATTTGTTGATGGAACATCAGTAAAAACTTTCTGAGCGATCCGTTTGAAAACGGGACCAGCAACATCGGCTCCATAATAATTATTTTTTGATGTATTAGGTTTATGAACCACTACAATGCAAGAATATTTAGGGTTTTCGGCTGGAAAATAACCCGCAAAAGATGAAGCATAATACATACTACCATCTGTTTTATGATAATTTACTTGTGCCGTTCCTGTTTTACCAGCCATCGAAAAATCTTTAGAATAGAGTTTTGATCCTGTTCCTCTTTTAACCACATTTTCTAAAACAGCTCTTACTTTTTTGAGTGTTTCGTCCGAACAAATTTTTGGATTGATGATTTGTTTGTCAAATTTTTTGATGGTTTTATTCCATTCTTTTACTTCTTGCACAAATTTTGGCTTAACCATTTCCCCATTATTGGCAATGGCATTATACAATGTTAGTGTTTGCAATGGCGTAACCGAAACTCCATATCCAAAAGCCATCCACGGAAGTGAAATAGCACTCCATTTCTTATCTGAAGGTTCTGGAATAAACGGTATTCCTTCGCCTTTAAACGGTAATCCTAATGGTTTGTTTAATCCCAAATTAACAATCCTATCAGTAAATTGCTTAGGGTTTTTATTGTAATTTTCGTAAACGGCTTGAACCATAACTGTGTTTGAAGAAACTTCAAAACCTCTACCTAAAGAAATTTTTCCGTAACCGCCTTCGTGAGAATCTTCTACTTTACGACCACGATAGGTAACAACACCTCCATTGGTGTTATAGACTTTGCTAGTATCTATTTTTTTGTCATCAAGAAGCGCTATCAAATCGACTAGCTTGAAAGTAGAACCAGGTTCGTGCGATTCGGCAACAGCATAATTTATGGTTTCGTAATATGATCCATCTTTACCTTTTCCTAGATTAGAAATCGCTTTTACCGCTCCAGTTTTGGTTTCCATCACGACAACACAACCGTGATCTGCATCATATTCGATTAACTGTTTCAGCAAAGCATGATGTGCAATATCTTGTACATAAACATCAATCGTAGAGACAATATCATAACCATCTTGAGGATCAACTTCATTATCATCACGAATGGGTTTCCATTGTCCTTTAGATATTTTTTGTTTTAAAACCTTGCCATCTTTCCCGTTAAGGTAATTACTAAAAGCGCCTTCGATACCAACTCTGGTTAGATTTCCTGATTCGTCAAAACGTTCGTAACCAATTGTTCTTTCGGCAATTTTCCCTATTGGATGTTCGCGAACCGTTTGTTGCTCTGTAATCATTCCGCCTTTGTAAGCTCCCAAATTAAATAGTGGAAATTTTTTGATAGTCATATATTGAGTATAACTCAATTTTTTGGCCACTAGAAAATATCTGTTTTTATTGGCTCTAGCTTTACGAAATTCATTCAAATAGGTTGCACTTGGCTTTTTAAGCACTATTGAAAGTGAATCGGATAAGGATTTAACATTTTCCTCAAAATTTTCTTGACTTGGTGCCAATGCATCGAAACGAATAGTATAATTTGGGATTGAAGTAGCAAGTAAACTTCCGTCAGAAGAATACACATTACCCCTATTAGCAGGAATTACGAATGTTTTTACACTACGTTCTTTAGCTAACTTGCGGTAATAGTCGCCTTCAACCCACTGAATATTAGTGAGCTTCACGCCTATTGCTGTTACCATAATTAAGATAACCAAAGCAACGAGGTAAATTCGTTTTAAAATATTTCTATTTTCTACTGCCATAGTTTTTCGTAAGCTGTTTTTTCTCTAGCTACTTTTAT
>NZ_JAYSSZ010000160.1:0-3726 GCF_043720215.1 Flavobacterium sp.
AATTGCTGGCAAAGAGGAATATTTCCAGATTTCTGGATTTTGCAATGATTCTGTAAATAAATTGATGAAATGAGATTCTTGTAAAGGTTCTAATCGAACGAAATCATTTTCTAAAGTGTAGTTTGCAGCAAAATCGAAGTCCATAAGAATTGTATTACTCATTAAATTCATCATGTCTTTCAGGAACTTGCGGATCGTATAACGGACATTTATATTCTTCGAGAATATCTACCAATTTGTCCATCGTTTTTCCTTCAGTTCCGTAGCAATCTATTTTGATACTTTGTGGCGTTGTTCTAATATGAAATGCGCCTACTCCGTCGTTATTTTTCCAGCTTTTCTCATCTACTTTTTCCCATTTTGAGAAAACGTTTGCGATTCTGTTTAGGATCACTTCAATGGGTAAATCTTCGAGTCCATCGACTATTTCTTCATCCGAAATGGCTTCGTAAACCAAATGATGGTTTAAATAAATTCCTTCTTTATAATTCCAAAATACTAGTTCGTACATAATTATTTTTTTGCCCACGGATAACGCGGATTTATACTGATTAGAACGGATTTATTATATTATTACTGAAAATTACAACTATTTTAGCCCTGATGGGAGTGAAAATCCTTTTCTTTTTTTCTTTAGAAAAAGAAAAGATTAAAACGTACAGCAGTCCCGATAGCTATCGGGATGGCTCCTAAAAAAATCTAATATTCAAAAGTTCCGTATTCTGATTTTATTGTTAGTTTTTTATTTTCGCTTGCCTCTACTCTACCTACAATTTGGGCATCGACACCAAATGATTTCGAGATTTCGATAATGTTGTTTGCTATGGTTGAAGGAACATAAATTTCCATTCTATGACCACAATTGAAGACTTGATACATCTCTTTCCAATCGGTTTTTGACTGCTCTTGTATAAGTTTGAAAAGTGGTGGAATTGGAAATAAATTGTCTTTTATAACATGCAAATTATCTATAAAATGCAAGATTTTTGTTTGTGCTCCTCCGCTACAATGCACCATGCCATGTATTTCGTTTGGTGTATAGTTTTCTAGTATTTTTTTGATAATTGGCGCATAAGTTCTTGTTGGAGAAAGCACTAATTTACCAGCATCTATTGGAGAGTTCACTACTTTATCAGTTAGTTTTACACTTCCTGAATATACGAGTTCGTGGGGCACTTGTGCATCGAAACTTTCTGGGTATTTATGTGCTAAATACTTATCGAAAACATCGTGACGGGCTGATGTGAGTCCGTTGCTTCCCATACCACCATTATATGATTTCTCATAATTTGCTTGTCCAAAAGAAGCTAATCCTACGATTACATCTCCTGATTGAATGTTGTCATTATTTACTACATCTTTGCGTTTCATACGAGCTGTGACGGTCGAATCGACGATAAGTGTTCGTACGATATCGCCCACATCGGCAGTTTCGCCACCTGTAGAATGTATGGTTACTCCGAAAGTTTTTAGTTCGGCAATTAGCTCTTCGCTTCCATTAATAATAGCTGAAATGACTTCGCCAGTAATGAGGTTTTTATTACGTCCAATGGTTGATGATAACATAATATTATCGGTCGCGCCAACGCATAATAAATCGTCAATATTCATGATGAGCGCATCTTGCGCAATTCCTTTCCAGACAGACATATCGCCTGTTTCTTTCCAGTACATATAGGCTAAGGACGATTTTGTTCCTGCGCCATCTGCATGCATGATGAGACAATATTCTTCGTCATTTGTTAAATAATCCGGAACAATTTTGCAGAATGCTTTTGGGAATAATCCTTTGTCGATGTTTTTGATGGCGTTGTGCACATCTTCTTTGCCTGCCGAAACGCCTCGAAGTGCATATCTTTTTGAAGTATCAGAACTCATTTTTGTTTGTTGTGTTGTTGAGCAAAGATAACAATTTGATTTACGAATTGCGAATTACGAATTACGAATTTTTACTTTTCTACAATTAGTATTTCAACACGGCGATTTGCTAATCTTTCAGCTTCGTTTTTTTCTGGAATTTTGTAAATAGGTTTTGAACTTCCGAAGCCATTGTATGAAAGTCTATTAAATAAAATTTCTTTTTCTAAAAGATAGGCATAAATAAACAAAGCTCTTTTATTTGATAATTTCATGTCCGTAGGATCTGTGTTGCAACAAATATGACCTTGAATTTCAATTTTAAGCTTTGGATTTTTTACTAATATCGAATACAATTCTAATAATAACGGCTTAGATTTTTCGACAATTTTATCAGAATCTAAGTAAAAATAAATATTTTCAATTTTTACTAAATCACCAACTTTAGCAGTTGCGAATTTTGATGCTAATGTGGCTTTTTCGTTCGAAACTTTCGAATTATAATCAAACGGAGGCGATGGAATTTCTTTATTTGAATCTGTTGTTTTTTTTGCTAATCCAATTTTGTAAAAAATAACCACTTTTCGGTTTTCATTTTGATTTATAGAACGTTCAAAATCTTTACCAAAAGGTTTCAAATCGATACTTTTACTCAATTTGAAATTGTTCTCTTTTAAGGTTTTAATAACTGAATTTATTCTTTTTACAGATAATTCTTTGTTGTATGATTTATCATCTACACTATCGCAATAACCATATATTTTAGTTATTTCTGCTTTTGAATTTTCAGAAATCCATTTTTGGAAATTTTTGGCTGATTTTTCGTTTGGAATAGCTGCATTAAAATTGAAGAAAATCTCAAATTTTTCTTGAGAATTTCCTACTAGCGAAAAAAATAAAAAAAGTAAAATACAATGTGTTTTCATCTATTAGTTTTCTATAACTTCAATTTCTACTCTGCGATTGGCAGCTCTTTCCTCTTCTGTTTTTTCTGGCAAGGCAAATAACGGAATCGAGCTTCCAAAACCTTTGAAACTCATTCTTGTTTTTTCAATTCCGTTAAGTTCTAAAAATTGTTTAACAGCTTTGGCTCTTTGTGTTGATAAATCTTTTCTATCGACAGGAACACAACACAAATGTCCTTGAATACTTATAACCATTTCTGGTCGTTCTTGCATAACTAACAAAAGTTCGTATAATTTTCCACGAGAATCGTTTGTAACTGCAAAAGTGTTTGAAATAAAATTTAAGTTATTTAGCTTTAATTTTGTCCCTGGCTCTGCATAACACAACTCATCCATAAACTTTACATCGAGCTTGTATTCTGATTTTGTACCGTTAAAATTATCTATTATAACCTTATCTGGAAAGACAATTGGCTTTTTTACTTTAACTGCTTTTTTAGATTTTAAACCTAAAATTTCTTCTTCTCGTGGGATATCTTTTACTAATAAATAGTAAATCGTAACTTTTCTATTTTCGGCTTTATTTTTTGATTGTTGAAAGTTCTCACCAAAGCTTCTGGTTTTAAAGTCTTCACGAATTTTTACTTTACCTTTGATGCTTTGATACACTTTTTCAACCCTTTTTTGTGCTAAAGAATCATTGTATTGATAAGAACCATCTTCGTCTGTATAACCATTTATAGCCAAAATTTTACTTTCTGGATTTTGCTTTATCCAAGCTTGAATCTCTTTATTTTCTGGCACAGACAGCTCATATTTATTGCTATCAAAATACACAGAGAATTGTTCTTGTGCATTTGCTAGATAAATATTTGCTAACACTATTATGTATATAAAAAGTCTCTTCATTATAATAATAAAACCGAATTTACTTAAAAATATTGTTAGTTAATCAAAAACAATA
>NZ_JAYSSZ010000161.1:0-3724 GCF_043720215.1 Flavobacterium sp.
CAAACAAGAAATTTTAGTTCTAATAATAATTAAAATTGCTGAAGAATTTACAAATTCTATGAATGATATCGTAAACTCTAATCAAACAGCAATCCAAAAACTTGAACAAATAATTAAGTTGCATATTGATATTACAATAAGAGATGCAGATTCTTTAGCCACATTAAATAATGATTGGATGCATTTGTCTAATGAAGAATTGCAATATTTTATCAAAATGAGAGAAGATTATGAAGAAAATTTTAGAATCGTAGTCAAGAAAGGTGTTGCAGATGGAGAGATAAAAAACTACAACTCCGAAGTGATTATTTTCTCGATGCTTTCAACGCTGCGAACACTTTATCTTTGGTTCGGAAAAGGAAAAAGATTAAACGCAGAACTTCTTAATAAAAATTTGAAAAAAGTTTTACTTAACGGAATTGTATAGTTCATAACTTTTGCAAAGACTTATATTTAAACTCTAATTTATTTAAACTTTAATATAAACCAAGTTTTTAAAATAATTTAAGAACACATGTTTATTTTTTTTGTAAATTTGCACTAAAAACTAACAATTGTTAGTTTTTAATATTATTAATTTATTTGATTCTCAAATGGCTAAATTTCACAATATAAAAGTTTCCAATATTTATAAGGAAACTAAAGATTGCTCGGTTGTTACTTTTGAAATTCCAGAAGAATTAAAGCAAGATTTCAAATACAGTCAGGGGCAACATCTTAATATTAAAGCGACTATTAACGGTGTCGAGGCACGTCGTTCCTATTCTTTGTGCTCTAGTCCAGTAGAAAATAAATGGCAAATTGCTGTCAAAAAAATCAATGACGGATTATTTTCAACTTATATAAACGAAACACTTAAGAAAGGAGATATTCTAGAAATGATGCCTCCAAGTGGCGTTTTTTTTAAAGAAATAAATCCTTCAAAACCTAAAAATTATATTTTTTTTGCAGCTGGAAGTGGAATTACGCCAATCTTGTCTATTATCAAAACGCATTTAGCACTCGAGCCTAATAGTACTTTCAAATTATTTTATCTTAATAGAACAGTAAAATCAATTATCTTTAAGGAAGAAATTGAAGCATTAAAAAACAGATACTTAAACCGACTAGAAATTTTTCATTTCTTGACTAAAGAGCATAGAAATGTCGAATTGTTAAATGGTCGATTTACAAAAGAAAAACTGCAAATTCTAACTGAAAAAATTATAGATATTTCTTCAGTTGATGAATGTTTTATTTGCGGACCAGAAGAAATGATTTTTCTTATTCGTGACGAATTAGTAGCGGCTGGATTATCCAAAGATAAAGTGCATTTTGAGCTGTTTCATTCAGGTCATTCAGAAGAAGACAAGCAACGAGCGACTAAAGTTTTAGAGAAAAAAGTAGAAGGAACAGAAGTGACCATTCTCGATGGTGGAAAAGAATTCCATTTCACAATGGATGATGATTACGATAATATTCTAGACGGAGCTCTTGCGGCTGGTGCTGATTTGCCATTTGCTTGCAAAGGCGGAGTTTGTAGTACTTGTAGATGCAAAGTTATAGAAGGAACAGTAGAAATGAAAGTCAATTACGCATTAGACGAAAACGAAGTAGCAAAAAATTATATATTAAGTTGTCAAGCGGTTCCTACTTCCAAAAAAGTAGTTGTCGATTTTGGATCTTAAATTAATTGTTAATTGAGAAAATTATGTCAGAAATAGAGATTAAAAATTTAGAAAAATTATTCGACGAACGAATTGCTCGTGACGAAAAAATTGAACCTAAAGATTGGATGCCGGAAAAATACCGTCAAACACACATTCGTCAAATTTCACAACACGCGCATTCTGAAATTGTAGGAATGTTGCCAGAAGGGAATTGGATTACTCGTGCGCCATCTTTAAGAAGAAAAGTTTCGCTATTAGCTAAAGTACAAGACGAAGCGGGACATGGATTGTATCTGTATTCTGCTTGTGAGACATTAGGTGTTTCTCGTGAAGAATTGTACGATCAACTCCATTCTGGGAAAGCAAAATATTCCAGTATTTTTAATTATCCAACTGTAACTTGGGCAGATATGGGTGCAATTGGTTGGTTAGTCGATGGTGCTGCAATCATCAACCAAGTACCATTAACAGCAACTTCATTTGGACCTTATGCTCGTGCTATGGTTCGTGTTTGCAAGGAAGAAAGTTTTCATCAGCGTCAAGGATTTGACATCATGATGACATTAGCAAACGGAACTCCAGAACAAAAAGCGATGGCGCAAGATGCTTTAAATCGTTGGTGGTGGCCTTCGTTAATGATGTTAGGGCCTACTGATGCTGAGTCTGTTCATACTGAACAATCCATGAAATGGAAACTAAAACGCAAGACCAACGATGAATTACGTCAACAATTTGTAGACCAAACTGTTCCACAAGCTGAGATGATTGGTCTAACAATTCCAGATCCAAATCTAAAATGGAACGAAACAACAAAGCGATATGATTTTGGCGAAATGGATTGGGACGAATTTTGGCAAGTTGTCAAAGGTCACGGACCATGTAATAAAGTCCGAATATCTGCAAGAGTAAACGCTTGGGATAATGGAAAATGGGTTCGTGATGCCGCAATGGCTTACGCCGAAAAACAAGAAAATAAATTAGAACAAGCAGTATAAATTAGGTTTCGGGTTTTGGGTATTAGGTTTTAAAAAATTTATACCCAAAACCTAAAACCCAAAACCTATAAAAATGAAAAATTGGCCACTTTGGGAAGTATTTATAAGAAGTAAAAACGGATTAGAACATCGTCATTGCGGAAGCCTTCATGCAAGCGATGCAACTATGGCGTTAGAAAACGCAAGAGATGTTTACACACGTAGAATGGAAGGCGTGAGTATTTGGGTAGTTCCTACCATTCAGATTACTGCATCAAATCCTGATGATAGTGCTGAATTGTTTGAACCAGCAAAAGACAAAGCTTACCGTCACCCAACTTTTTACGAATTGCCTGATGAGTTAAAACACATGTAGAATATAGTCATTAGTCTTTAGTTATAAGTCATTAGTAGCAGATGACTAAAGACTAATAATTTATTTTTTTTTATGAAAATACAAAAATTTGAGGATATTATTGCTTGGCAAAAAGCTCAAGATTTAGCAGTAGCTATATATAAAGAATTTGAGAAATCTACAGATTATGGATTTAAAAATCAAATTCAACGAGCTACTATTTCAATCTCTAATAATATTGCTGAAGGGTTCGATAGGAATAGTGATAAAGAATTTATTCACTTTCTATATATTTTGTCAGGATCTTGTAGTGAAGTTAGATCAATGTTATACCTTTCAGTGCAGCTTAATTTCATTAGTAGTGATAAAGTAGAAAAACTTATTAACCAAACAAATGAAATATCTAAAATCATTAGAGGTTTAATAAAATCAATTGCACCACAACTAACGACTAATAACTAACAACTTATGACTAGATTAGTACAATATATATACGGAATCGCAGATAATGCTTTAATTTTAGGTCAACGTCTTGGTGAACTTTGTGGTCACGGTCCAAACTTAGAAACCGATATTGCAATGACAAATATCGCTTTAGATTTGTTGGGACAAACCAGAAGTTATTACCAATATGCTGCCAAATTACTTGGTGAAAATGCAACTGAGGATACCATTGCTTTTTTACGAAACGAAAGAGAATACAAAAATGTATTACTTGTCGAACAGCCTAATACAGACTTTGCTTA
>NZ_JAYSSZ010000162.1:0-3710 GCF_043720215.1 Flavobacterium sp.
TATCGTTCTTGAAGTTACTTATGCTGAACCAGGTGTAAAAGGTAATACGGCAACAAATGCAACAAAATCAGCTACGGTAGAAACTGGAGCTTCAATAAATGTTCCTTTGTTTATTAATGAAGGAGATAAAATAAAAATAGATACGGCTTCAGGTTCATATATGGAACGTGTAAAATAATTTTTAATGAAATTTCCCCAAACACAAACTCTCAAACAAATTGCAAATATCATTGACTGCGAATATGTAGGCGATGCTAATTTTGCAGTTTTGGGTATGAATGAAATTCATGTTGTAGAACCTGGAGATATTGTGTTTGTAGATCACCCAAAGTATTATGATAAAGCTTTGCAATCTGCAGCAACGATAGTTTTAATTAATAAAAATGTCGATTGTCCTGAAGGGAAAGCTTTGCTGATTTCGGATGATCCATTTCGAGATTTTAATAAATTAACGAATCATTTCAGACCATTTCAAGCGTCAAATGTTTCCATTTCGGCTTCCGCCAAAATTGGAAAAGGAACTATAATTCAGCCCAATACTTTCGTTGGAAACAATGTTGTAATTGGCGAAAATTGTTTGATCCATTCAAATGTTTCCATTTATGATAATACCATTATCGGAAATAATGTGATGATTCACGCAGGAACCATTTTAGGAGCCGATGCTTTTTATTACAAAAAACGTCCAGATGGTTTCGACCAATTAGTTTCTGGCGGTCGTGTTGTTATTCAAGATAATGTAGGAATTGGAGCGCTTTGCACGATTGATAAAGGCGTTACTGGCGATACAACTATTGGTGAAGGCACAAAAATAGACAATCAAGTTCATGTTGGTCATGATACCGTTATAGGTAAAAAATGTTTAATTGCTTCACAAACAGGAATCGCAGGTTGTGTAATTATTGAAGATGAGGTCACGCTTTGGGGACAAGTAGGTACAACTAGCGGAATTACTATTGGTGCAAAAGCAGTGGTAATGGGACAAACCGGCGTAACTAAATCTATTGAAGGAGGAAAATCATATTTTGGAACTCCAGTAGAAGAATCTCGTGAAAAACTGAAACAATTAGCCAATATAAAACGAATCCCCGAAATAATAAATAAACTTAAGTAAGATGAGTGCAAAAGAAATAGTTAAAGATTTTTATAAGTCTAATGTTTTTCTAGATAGTACTTTGTTGGATACGTATATGCATCCAGATGTTTCCTTAGATTGGAATAGTAGCAAAGGTTTTCTTCAAATGAATAAAGAAGAAATGGTAAATATTGTCAATCAAATGGGCAAAGCATATCATTCGTCAAGAGTTTATATTACGCATTTGTTAGAAGATAATAATAAGGTAACTATAAGATATAGTCATTATATAAAGACAATAGAAAATCCGAGAGAAGAAATGATTTTGGCTCATTTTATGGTTATTTGGGAGCTAAAAGACGGAAAATTATATCGCGGATTTCAAATGAGTCAGTTGTCATAAAGACTATATAAATTTAAACAAAAGAGCTTAAAAAACTAATTGTTAATTGCTAATTAGTAATTACAATTTCATACTTTTGCAACACAATAAAAAAATAACATAAAAAATATATCATGAGTGTTTTAGTTAATAAAGATTCAAAAATAATAGTTCAAGGATTTACAGGAAGCGAAGGAACTTTCCACGCGGAGCAAATGATCGAATACGGAACAAACGTTGTAGGTGGTGTAACTCCAGGTAAAGGAGGAACTGTACATTTAGATCGTCCCGTTTTTAATACTGTAAAAGATGCCGTAGAAAAAGCAGGAGCCGACACAACCATTATTTTTGTACCACCAGCTTTTGCGGCTGATGCTATTATGGAAGCTGCTGATGCAGGAATTAAAGTAATTATTACCATTACTGAAGGAATTCCAGTAGCAGACATGATTAAAGCAAATGATTATATAAAAGGAAAAAATTGTCGTCTAATTGGACCTAACTGTCCAGGCGTAATCACACCAGGTGAAGCAAAAGTAGGCATCATGCCAGGTTTTGTTTTCAAAAAAGGAACCGTAGGGATTGTTTCTAAATCAGGAACATTAACGTATGAAGCGGCTGACCAAGTGGTAAAACAAGGTTTAGGAATAACAACAGCGATTGGTATTGGTGGAGATCCAATTATTGGAACGACTACAAAACAAGCTGTTGAATTATTAATGAATGACCCAGAAACCAATTGTATCGTAATGATTGGAGAAATTGGTGGTCAACTAGAGGCTGATGCAGCACACTGGATAAAAGCAGATGGTAACCGCAAACCAGTTGTTGGTTTCATTGCAGGAGTTACGGCTCCAGCAGGAAGAACAATGGGTCACGCAGGTGCAATTGTTGGTGGAGCTGATGACACAGCTGAAGCTAAAAAACGTATCATGAGAGAATGTGGTATTCACGTAGTAGATTCTCCAGCAGAAATAGGTAAAAAAGTAAAAGAAGTATTGGGATAATTTTCAAACAATAAATTTTCAAAAAACCGTCTAGTTTCAAAATTAGACGGTTTTTTTATACTACTTTTGCAAGCCTTTGGTTTTTAGCTTTCAAAAAATCAAAATTTTATGCAACGTTAAGATTAATGTTGTTAATAATAAATGGTTGTTTCTTTTTCAAATAAACGAATAACCAAATAAACGAATAAACAGAAATGTATAAAGAATTAAAAAAATTTAAAGTAAGCAACAGTTTTACTTTTACAACAGAAGATAGTTTAGAAGTAGCTTGTAATGCCACCGAAACAGGAAGCGGAGTTTTCCTTGTTTACGCAGTAGATGGCGAAGCAAAAGAATTAATCATGGTGGGTTCTACAGGAACGGTACAAAACGACGGATCTCTAAAAAGTAAAGGTGGCGGATTGTATGACAAGATTGTAAATGGACACCAGTTTGCAAAAACTGGACGTAAATATTCTTGGCCAGCACAAATGAAAAAAGAAAATATTGCTAGATTAGAAGTATACTGGTACGAGACGCATAACGACAAAACTAAAGGAATTCCAACATTTGTAGAAGGACAAGTTTTACAAAATTTCCTTGACGAGAATAATCGTTTACCAAGATGGAATGTAGCCTTTTAATCTTAAAATCATTACCAATTTTTGTCTATTAGCAAATAAAAAAAATCCGATATTTCTATCGGATTTTTTGTTTGACTCAAAATGAAAATCTTTATTAAATTATTTCTTAGCTTTTAATGCTTTATATTTTTCAGTCATATCAAGAGCATTATAAACGTTAAGTAATGTCGCCTTTACATCTGCATCTCCAGTAAATAACTCTTCTGCTTTTTCTAAATAGGGTAAAGCTGATTTATATAATCCTTCTCTCTTAGCTTTTAATACATCATATTTTTTATTATCAGCAGGAGTAGTTCCAAGTTTATTCATTTGTTCTACTATTTTGTTTTCTCCTTCTAATTTTAGAACGACAAGATTCATGTAAGCGTTTTTATATTTTGGATCAATTGTGATTGCCTTAATATAATTTTTTTCTGATTCTGCTTTAGATACTTCGTCTTTAGATTGTGATAAAATGACACCTAAATTGTAAAACAAATCTGCATCCGTTGGGTTTTTTATTGCTGCTTCAGAAATTAGTTTTTTGCACCGCCGAGGGGGCACTTGGCTGGTCGGGATGGGTGGCGATCACCAGATCGACGGCGTGACGGACCACGTGATCCGGCACCGGGACCAGCCGGGTC
>NZ_JAYSSZ010000163.1:0-3689 GCF_043720215.1 Flavobacterium sp.
GAGATTTTTAAAAAAACTTATCAATGTTCCGATTACAAATCCGTATTTTTGAAATAAATTTAACACAAAAAAGAGTCAACGTATTTTAGGATATGACAAGATGACAAACAGCAAATCGTGAACCGGAAAGATTTATTTTTAAATCAAAACGATCAAAAATGAAAAGATTTTATATATCCATCGCTGTCACATTGCTATTTTCTGTAACTGGAAAGCCGCAATCTATTCAAAGTTCAAAAAACACTGACATCTACAGAACTTATTAAAGATTTTGAAGTTTTGAAAGGCGTTTTACTAAATTATCACCCTGGGCTTTACAGGTTCCAAGAAAGTTCAACTGTTGCAAAGCTTTTTAATAATCTTGAGCAACAATTAAAAAGTGACTTATCGCTTTGCGAAGCTTATTTATTGTTTTCCAAGTTCACAGCAAGTTTAAAATGCGGACATACTTTCTGTAGCTTTTACAATCAGAGTGGTTCTACAAAAGATAGCCTCTTTAATAAAAAAGATAAAGTTCCGTTTACTTTTTTCTTGTTTGATAAAAAGATGTTCGTTGAAAAAAATGTTTCAGACAATGAAGAACTAAAGCAAGGAACTGAAGTATTAGAAATCAATAATGTCCCAGTTGCTATTATTATCGATACCTTAATACAATATGTGAAAGGAGATGGAAACAATAATCTCAAAAGGCTAAATGACTTGAACCTTTCCGGACTTGGTAAATTTGAAGCGTTTGATATTTTTTATCCGCTATTATTCCCTCCAATAAATAATTCCTATTCACTAAAAGTTAAACAGGCTGACAAAACAAGCATGTTGACAATAAATGTTTATCCCGTAAGTCGTGCTGAACGATTTAGCCTAATTGAAAGCAAATATGGGAAACAGCCCTCAACCTTAGATGATTTATGGGATTTCAAAATATTAAACAGCGAAACCGGCTATCTAAAAATTGGCACATTTGTAACCAATAAACTAACCATTGACTGGAAGAAATTTTTAAGTAATGCTTTTGATGAGTTGACTGAAAAAAATATTCAAAATTTAATCATTGATATACGTGGAAATGAAGGTGGTGATGATGAAGTAAACCTTGTTCTTGGAAATAAATTAGCTAAAAGGCAGATTGAATTTCCAGCGTTTAAAGAATTGCTTCGCTATGAAAATGTTTCTGACGAATTTCGCCCCTATATTAATACGTGGGATAAAAGTTTCTATAACAGAAGCGGACGAGTAATAAAACAAGAAAATGGCTTTTATACTTGGAAAAAAAATAGAGGCAACTCAGTTATAAAGAAAAATAACAATGCGTTTCAAGGAAATACCTATTTACTTGTAGACGCAGCGAATAGTTCGGCAACTTTTTTCCTCACAGCTTGCTTAAAGCAAAACAAGATTGCTACTATCGTTGGTTCTGAAACTGGCGGCAACCTGAAAGGAACAAATGGTGGACAACTTTTCTTTCTTTGGTTACCTAATTCAAAAATAGAAATTGACATTCCGTTGATAGGTTATTACCCATTGACAGAACAACCTGACAAGGGTATAAATCCTGACATTGAAATCGTGTTGACAAGTTCAGATATTTTTTCTGGAAAGGACAAGGTTTTAGATAAAACATTAGAATTAATTAAGGCAAAATAAAAGCACATCAGCTAACACGGGTTTGGCAAAAGTGGCGGTTCAGTGCTCCGCAGACACATTTGTGGTTAATCAAAGTTTGGTTCTCTGCATCAACATTTGTGGTGAAAATCGCCACTTCTGCAAGCTGCAAAACGTAGCAGCAAGTGCCAAAAAAGCGCAAAAATATGGGTATTAATAAAAAAATTGGTTTGTTCTTTTGCTTTTGTTTGACAAGTTGCTATTTTGGAGCAAATGAATCAAGTGAGGAAATAATAAATAACTATTATTTAGCTAAATGGGACGAAAATACATGGATTTCATATTGCAAAGACATTGATAGAATTTTTGATATAGAAAAGATTATTATTGGTCATAATGTTTTTGCTGTCGGAAATAATGAAGACTTCATAATAGCAAAACAACATCCTTGTGAAAATAACGATTTACATTTTATGGATTATGATAGTCTAAAACCAAACAGAAACATAACAAATTATATTATTATAGAAACAAGAAATGATGGTTGTAAATTACATAGTTTTAATAATGAAAAAGATTACAATAATGAAAGAATTCGATTTGGAATACCAAAAAGTCTGGTTTATCAATTTTACGATAATGAACTTGAATAATGCCAGCTGCTAACAGCGGTTTCAAGAAATGGCGAGGCATGGGATTTATTTAAAATGGAAAAGGTTTATAATTTAAAGTTTTGTTTATATTTGTGAAGGCTTGGCCATGTTTCATCGCCACTTCATGAAGCAGCGGGACGTAGGCAATTATAAAAACGAAACGTAAACAAAATGAAAGTATTCTTAAAAATAATGATTCTGTTTCTAATCGCATTAATTTTCTCATGTGGAAAAGACGATGAAAATCAAGTTACTCCTACTTCTAATATCAGTTTTTCAAACTCACCTTTTGACTTGCAAGGAATTAATGCAAAATTTGCTAAAGACATTGCATATGACAACAAAGCAAGAACTCAATTTGATATTTGGCTACCAAATTCTAACACTCCGACAGGTTTAGTTATATATGTTCACGGTGGTGGTTTTACAAGTGGTGACAAAGATTTTGTATATGCTGTTCAATCAGGTGGAGCGTGGGATTTTCCAACAGACATTCGCTACTTACTTCAAAACAATATTGCGTTCGCAACTATTCGCTATACTTATTTAAACACGACTGGAGAAACCGAAGGTATTAAAAAACCAATGTCAGACGTAAGAAGGGCTTTACAATATATCAGAAATCGGGCAAGTGATTTTAACATTGATAAGAATAAAATTGTTTTAGCTGGTAATTCAGCAGGTGCAGGAACTTCTCTTTGGATTGCGTTTAATAATGACTTTGCAAATGCTTCAAGTAGTGACCCTGTTTTAAGAGAATCAAGCAGAGTAAAAGGCGTAGTTGCAAGAGAAACTCAAGCAAGCTACAATATTGAAGACCGTTATGTAAATGATGTTTTTATTGATTATGGTTTAACTTGGACAGAAATATTAGCGAATGAAACGGGAAACATTCAAAAAATTTATGGTGTATCTTCAACTGTACAATACGAATCACCTTCCATTGATGCCTATAGAGCAGAGGTTGATATGTTATCTTTAATGACTTCTGATGACCCAGGAATTTGGATAAATAATACTCTTAGAGATGTTGTAAACCCATATTCTGCTCCTGAAATATCTTCTCATCACGCATTTCACGCAAGAGAGTTGAAAGAAAGAGCAGATGCTGTTGGAATTGAAAACATTACTTACTATGGTAAAAATCCAATTATATATTCTGACTCAAGTAACGAAAGTTGGACAGAATTCTGTAAACGGAAAATTAATGAATAACTGCCTACAACACCAGTTTGCAAAAATGGCGGGTTTTGGGCTTAATTTAAAGTTGGTTTCGTACTTGCAAAATCAGTGTTTAACCGACAGTTTAGGCTTCCTTAATCCGCCACTTCTGCAAGCTGCGAAACGTTAGTGGTCATTTTAAAACGTGTATCGTCCTAAAATAGGTTGACTAAAAATTAAACACTTTTAGTACCTATGGAAACACCAACAAAT
>NZ_JAYSSZ010000164.1:0-3681 GCF_043720215.1 Flavobacterium sp.
ATGTTGATAAGCAAGTAGATTTGGCTTCCTTAATGAGAAATATCACGGATAAAAACGATATTGAAAACCCAAATAATGTCAAAGTAATTGTCGACCAACAAGGATTTGCATTATATTTTTCTCGTTCCGTAATTCCGTATCCAAGAGAAGAAAATGTGGGCGTGAGATATATGCAACACATTGGTATTTATGCTTTTAGAAAACAAGCCTTGCTAGATTTTTATCATTTACCAATGCTATCACTCGAAGCTTCCGAGAAACTTGAACAACTTCGCTATTTAGAATACGGAAAACGCATCAAAATGATCGAAACTACTCATGTAGGAATTGGAATTGACACTTTGGAGGATTTGGAGAAGGCGAGGAAAATGTTAATCAAATAAGACCAATATTTACATCTCACTTTCACTATCAAAATATCCTCTACTTTTTACTTTTGCTGAAAAGAAATTTAAGAATAAAATCACAAACGATAGGAAAAACATAGCCTGAACACTTACTAAAACTTTAGCAAATGTTGTAATTGGATAATAATCTCCAAAACCAATAGAATTGGCACTTACAATACTAAAATAAATAGGATCAAACCAATGCAAAAACGGCTTATTCATATGATTACCACAGGAATACAACACAGCAAATGCAATAACAATTTCAAGATAATTAAAAAATAACAATAGCATCGAACGCTTGTAGGAGCGTGGTCGCGATAACATATCTGAGGCAAAAATTAGTGTAGGAATGTACAAAATAGTTTCCAGTAAAAGATAGACCATTATCCCTACAACTATCAGATTATCGTACCAATGGTATTTTAAAATAAGTATTGGAAATATGACTTTAATTAGCACGAATAAATCCATTGCTAAATCTTGGTATTCAAATCCTTTTTTGCTGGCAAAATACTTAATATAAATTCCAGGAAACAAAAGTTGAGAAATAGAAAGAAATAATCTAAATATTTTTTCGATTCCGTTATCGTCCTGATGATCGTTATTCCAAATTGAGCGTATATTCAAAATACGCTTTTCTATAGGATTAAATCGTTGTTTTTCTTTTTTAGAAATCTTACCAACTAATAATTTTTTAAGAAATGCTTTCATTTGCAGTAATTTAGCTTAGAATAAATAACTCATTATCTCCTTCAAGATTTGGAATCCTTTTTACTGATATATTTTTTAATTCTATCAATTTAGTAAAATTTTCATTTCTAATTTGTGTTGAATTGTCACTTACAATTGTATTAAAAACAATACAGCCGTTTGCATTTAAAAGATTGAAAACAGAAGTAATAAATATTTCTTCAAATAGAAAATCGGGCATTATATTATCTTCAAAAATATCAATGATTATTAAATCGAATTTTTTCTTAGTTTCTTGTACAAAATTTCTAGCATCAGCAATAATAATTTCGATATTTTCAATTTTATCTAAACCAAAATATGTATTTGCAAGATTTATAGTTTCAGAATCTATTTCGACACCAGTTATGTTTCCCTTATATTGCAATTCATCTACTAACGTTTTAATTACGCTTCCTCCAGCAACACCTAGTATTAGTATATTTTCAAAAGATTTAATTATATCAAAACCAACTTCTTTTAAACCATATCGAAGTACTTTTTGTAAACTCCCATAAGAAAAATTAGTATTTTTAGAATCCAAGACTAATTGTCCATTATTCCAAGTAATTTCTAGACTTTTATTAATATCAGATTTTACCTCATATACTTTTATTGGAACTAAATAGCTTAAAAGTCGCTTGAAATTCATAATTTGCCTTTTCAAATAGTAAATATAATGCTATTTTTGACTAAATTTTAACAATGAAAAAAAATATATACCGATTCATTTTTTTCAAACTCATGGGTTGGAAAATCTCTGGAAGTATTAATCCTGAAATAAAAAAATGTATAATGATTACAGTACCTCATACCAGTAATCATGATTTTTATTTGGGGATTTTTACACGCGGGATTACAGGTTTGGAGATGAATTTTGTAGCCAAAAAAGAATTATTCAAATTTCCATTCGGAGCTTATTTTCGTTGGATGGGAGGAGAGCCACTTGACAGAACAGGAGGTTTAAACAAAGTAGATGCTATTGCAAATATTTTTACTAAAAGAGAAGTGTTTCGTCTTGCCATTGCTCCCGAAGGAACTCGAAAAAAAGTAACAGAATGGAAAACAGGATTTTATTACATTGCCATGAAAGCAAATGTGCCAATAATTCCAGTAGTTTTCAATTTTGGAGAAAAAGAAGTCAAATTGTGTGAACCATTTTATCCAACAGGAAATATTGATAATGATATAAAAGTATTAGAATCTAATTTTATTGGAGTTATTGGAAAAATTCCTAAAAATAGTTATGTACCAAAAAAATAATTATTCGGGCAAGTAATTTTTAAAACTTCCATTTTTGTAAAAAACTACAATTCGTTCAATTTCCGATTCATTATTTATGCTTTGTATATTTCCCGTATTTGAAAAATTATTTTTTATATTTTCAAATACGGGATTTTTTTCTATTTGTTTTTCTTCAGAAAATAAATCAGGAAAATCTTGGGTTATATTTTCTTCAATATTTTTTTTTGAAATTGGAGTAGAAGTTTGAATATTTGGGGTCTTTATAATTTCCGATTTTGGAAAATTTCCTTTTCCATTCAAAATCCAATACAAATCTACTTCAGGAAAATTCTCAATTATTTTTAATATTAAATCTAAACTTGGCTTATTTCTGCCAGATAGTAGATGTGACAAACTAGAACGCTGCACACCAACTTTATCAGCAAAACCAGAAGCAGATAAGCTATAGTAATCTAGTATAATTTCTAGTCTTTTTATAAAATCGTCTATGTTTACCATTGTAAATTAGTATTAATTAATCACTAAGTTACAAATGTAAACAATTGTAGTCTAATAACCTATTTTACAATTGTAAAAAGCAATCGATTTATAATCTAACACTTTATATGAATATATTTAACTAACTGGAAATTAAATAATTAAATATTTAGTTATTATTTAAAAATTTAATGTTTACAATACATAACAACTTACATGCATAATGATTGAAAGCTGTTTACAGAAGTTAATTAAAACTGTTAATTTCTTGTTTACAATTGTAAATAATAAGATGTTTACTTTTGTAAATTATAACATTTTACTATGGATTGGATTAAAATATTTGCAGAAATTAAAGAGCAAAAATTGTTTGGAAGATATATTACGAACAATCATGTTGAGCCAGTTTTGGAAAATTTATCAGATGTTTTCGATGTATCAACAATTGGTTTGTCAGTAAATAAAAAACCTATTTATACAATTAGAATTGGAACTGGAAAAACAAAAATATTCCTCTGGTCGCAAATGCATGGAAATGAATCTACAACTACAAAAGCTCTTTTTGATTTATTTAATTTTCTAAAAGAAGATTCCGACGAAGCTAAAAAGATTAAAAAAGAGTTTACATTATTATGTATACCAATTCTAAATCCTGACGGTGCAGAAGCTTATACCAGAGAAAATGCTAATGAAGTAGATTTAAACCGTGATTCGGTAAATTTATCTCAACCAGAAAGTCAGTTATTACGAAAAACATTTGAGCGTTTTATGCCCAATTATTGTTTTAATCTTCATGATCAGCGCACGATTTATGCTGCGGGAGAAACTCGTAATCCAG
>NZ_JAYSSZ010000165.1:0-3668 GCF_043720215.1 Flavobacterium sp.
AACAATAAAATCAATATCATCATTAGAAATTCCTGAGCGTTCAATAGCAATTTTAGCTGCTTTCACACCCATAGAAGTTGTAGTATCTTCTCCTCTTACAATATGTCTACGTTCCTGAATTCCTGTTCGTTCCTGAATCCACTCATCGTTTGTATCTATAATTTTTGCTAAATCGTCGTTTGTAACTATATTGTCTGGAACATAGTGTCCAAGTCCTGTAATCTTCGAATGATACATATTCTATATTTTTATTAAAAATCCGTTTGCAAATTTACACTTATTGTAAAATTAAGCAATTTAAGTTAGTTAGTTTTACTTAATTTGTATAAATAAAAATTCATGGACTATTTTATAATTTGTATCGTAGCTCTTTTAGGTTCCGCATTAACCTTATTTTCTGGTTTTGGATTAGGCACCATTCTTTTACCCGTTTTTGGATTATTTTTTCCAATAGAAATTGCCATTGTACTCACCGCTTTAGTACATTTTATGAATAATATTTTCAAATTATTTCTTTTTGGGGAAAAAGCCAATAAAAATATTATTTTTAAATTCGGAATTCCTGCCATACTTTTTGCATTTTTAGGTGCTTATTTATTAAAATTATTGACTGAAATGCAACCTTTATATAAGTATTATATTTCAGAAAAAGAATTTGAAATAATGCCATTAAAACTCATCATTGGATTATTATTAATTGTCTTTTCGCTATTTGATTTTATTCCAAAATTTAAAAATTTAGAATTTGATAAAAAATATCTAAGTCTGGGTGGAATTCTAAGTGGTTTTTTTGGAGGAATTTCAGGTCATCAAGGTGCTTTACGAAGTGCTTTTTTAATTCGAACTGGTCTTTCAAAAGAATCATTTATCGCCACAGGAGTTGTTATTGCTTGTTTAGTCGATGTATCAAGATTGAGTATTTATATTCCAAAAATTGCAAATAATGAACTTTTACTTAATTATAAGTTGATTATACTCGCAACACTTTCAGCCTTTTTAGGTGTTTATTTTGGCAATAAATTATTGCAAAAAACCACTTATAAATCTATTCAGAATATAGTAGCAATTATGTTACTTTGTTATGGTTTTTTATTAATTTTTGGAATAATATAACAAAAATCTTTACTTCTCAATCTCACGCATATTATCCATTTTCTTATTTGCTAAGAAACCAGCAATATCTTCAAAATGTTCTTTGACGCGTTTGTTTCCAAATTCGAAAACTTTGGTTGCCAATCCGTCCAAGAAATCACGGTCGTGAGAAACTAGAATTAATGTTCCGTCGAAATCACGCAAAGCTTCTTTAATAATATCTTTAGTTTTCATATCCAAATGGTTTGAAGGCTCATCTAGAATCAATAAATTAACAGGTTCTAGCAATAATTTTATCATTGCCAAACGCGTTTTTTCTCCACCAGAAAGCACTTTTACTTTTTTGGTAATATCATCACCTTGAAACATAAAAGCACCTAAAATATCTTTTATTTTTGTACGAACATCACCAACAGCAATATCATCGATAGTAGAAAATATGGTTCCGTTTTCGTCTAATAAGGACGCTTGGTTTTGAGCAAAATAGCCAATTTGAGAGTTATGTCCAATTTCGACGCTTCCAGAATTGATTTCAATTTCTTTCATAATGGCTTTAATCATGGTCGATTTTCCTTCACCATTTTTACCTACAAAGGCCACTTTTTCACCACGTTCAATTACAATATTGGCATCTTGAAAAATAACTTTATCACCATAAGATTTTGTCATATCTTTTACCACAACAGGATATTGACCAGAACGAATAGCTGGTGGGAATTTAAGTTTTAGAGCAGAAGTATCAACCTCATCAACTTGAACAATAACCAGTTTTTCTAGCATTTTTACTCGGGATTGAACGGCATCTGTTTTAGAGAATGTACCTTTAAAACGATCGATAAAAGTCTGATTATCAGCAATCATTCTTTGTTGCTCATCATACGCTTTTTGCTGGTGCATTCTTCTATCTTTTCGAAGTTCAAGATAATGGGTATATTTAGCTTTGTAGTCGTAAATTCTGCCCATCGTCACTTCTATCGTACGATTGGTAATATTATCAACGAAAGTTTTATCGTGGGAAATTACCACAACTGCTTTCGCTGAATTTATCAAGAAATCCTCTAACCATTGGATACTTTCGATATCCATGTGATTGGTTGGCTCATCTAGTAGAATTAAATCTGGTTTTTGTAATAAGATTTTGGCTAGCTCGATTCTCATTCTCCAACCACCAGAAAACTCAGAGGTTTGGCGTGTAAAATCTTCACGCATAAATCCTAAACCAGTTAAAATTTTCTCTACTTCTGCTTCATAATTTATTTCTTCGATAGCATAAAATTTTTCCGATAAGTCCGAAACTCTTTCGATTAATTTCATGTAATCGTCACTTTCATAATCGGTACGAACGGTTAATTGCTCGTTGATTTCGTCGATTTCGGCTTTCATAGCAAAAACTTCTCCAAAAGCTTTCGAAGTTTCTTCCATAACCGTAGCACCATCAGTAGTGAGCAAATGCTGAGGTAAATAGGCAACAACGGCATCTTTTGGTGCAGATACATTTCCTGTTGATGGTTTTGCTTGACCCGAAATAATCTTTAATAAAGTAGATTTTCCTGCACCATTCTTACCCATTAAGGCAATTTTATCATTTTCATTGATAGCAAAAGAAACATCGCTAAATAAAGTGGTTCCGCCAAATTGTACGGAAATATCGTTTACTGTAATCATTTTCGGTTATTTATTTAATCGATTTTTTGAAGGTGCAAAGATAGATTAATTAAGGAATTTGACAATTTTAAATATGAATTTGAATTATGAAAAAAAGAATTCAGATATTTGATTTATATCTAAAATAAAAACAATGAACATTCTTTATCTACATGGATTGGAAAGTAATTTAAGCGACGAAAAAAAGGTTATTCTGGAACCATTCGGAAATATTATAGCTCCCGATTTAGATTACAGAGCAAATCCGAATATGATTGAAACTTTATACACTGAATATAAAAACCAAAATATAGATGTAATAATAGGTAGTAGTATGGGTGGTTTTGCAGGGTTTTATCTTTCTAAATTAATGCAAATTCCTGCTTTGTTATTCAATCCAGCTTTGCCTTATCGTACTTCGCTTTTACAAAACATTCCAATTATCAATAAAGGCCACAATCATTTGTTACAAATTGTAATCGGAAACCAAGACGATGTAATTCTTGCGAAAGATAATCTTGAATTTATTACGAAATTATTACCTCTAAAAAATGATTTCAGGTTACATCTTCTCGGTGAATTAGGACACGGAATTCCTGTAGCTATTTTTGAGAGCGAAGTAAATTTGTTTTTTAGATAATAGGTTTACATTTGTAGTCAATAAAAAATCAAAATATTAATCCAAAACATTGAATTATAATGACCTTTACTGCCATCGATTTCGAAACTGCCGTTGGACACCATCCTTGCTCTGTTGGAATTGTAACGGTGGAGAATGGTATAATCATTGACGAATTTGTCACTTTGATAAAACCGCCGCAAAACCAATATTCGCCTTATACTATTGCAGTTCATGGTATTTATCCTCATCATACTGCCAATGCTAGATCGTTTACTCAAGTTTTTCCAGAAATAAAAAAACGTCTTCAAAA
>NZ_JAYSSZ010000166.1:0-10288 GCF_043720215.1 Flavobacterium sp.
ATTTTCCTAAAAGCAAGTGAGCTTCGTCCATTTGCATATTCTTTTCTCGCCCTTGAATATTCATCGAATGTTTCTGGATAGCTTTAGTTGCTTTAGTCTCAGCACGTTCAAAATTTTGGTTTTTACCTTTTTGTCCAGGCAACATAGTTTCTTCAACAATTTGCATTCTTTCTACAGGCAAGACTTCCCAAAAATCATCTTTGTAACCGCTCTTTAAATCGTTAATACCTAATTGTAGTGCAACACCTCCATTATACAAAACATTATATTCTGAGTTTACAGCATGCCAATTTCTGTTTACAAAAGAGTTTTTCTTTGTAGAACAAGCAACAACAATAATTAATAAAAACGAAAGTGATATATATTTTAAACTATTTGTTTTCAAGGTAAAAGGTTTTTAAATAGTAACTTCTAAAAGTCAAATTTAGTATAATGACGGGTAAAAATACGTTTCTTTTTCAAATTCCGAAAGTAAAGTATTTTTTTAATTTTTAATCACTTATAAAAATATATCAATCCTGTTTGTTAATTTTGCTAAAAAGAATTCATATGTCTACATTTTACAAACTAAATATAAAAGAAATTAAACACGAAACAAAAGATGCTGTTTCTGTTTTATTTAATATTCCTCTAGAGTTTCAAGATTTTTACAAGTTCGTTGCTGGACAATATGTTAATCTGAAATTGACACTCGATGGTGAAGAAATTCGTCGTGCTTATTCTATCTGTTCAGCACCAAATAGTGGCGAATTAAGAATTGCTATAAAAGCTGTAAAAAATGGTAATTTTTCAAAATTCGCAAACGAAAAATTAGCAGTTGGCAATGTGATCGAAGTAGGAACTCCTGAAGGAAAGTTTACGTTTGAACCAAATCATGACAAACAAAAAAATTATCTATCATTTGCTGCAGGAAGCGGAATTACGCCTATCATGTCGATATTGCAATCGGTTTTAATACAAGAACCTAAAAGCACTTTTGTTTTAGTTTTTGGAAACAAATCACACGAAGAAACAATTTTTCACGATAAACTAATCGAATTACAACAACAATATTTAGGGCGTTTCTTTGTTCATTTTGTCTTTAGTCAATCGAAAACCGACGATTCCCTTTTTGGAAGAATAGATAAATCCGTAGTAAATTTTGTGCTGAATAACAAACATGTTGGCACAGCATTTTCTAAATTTTACTTATGTGGTCCAGAAGAAATGATTAATACGGTAAGCGATGTTCTTAAAGAAAAAAATGTTTCTGATAAAGACATAAAATTCGAATTGTTTTCTGCTTCTACTAAAGAAAACGCCATTGATACTGGTAAAAATGAACATACTAAAATCACTGTTTTAGTAGATAGCGATGAGACTACATTCGAAATGTCAAACAAGCAAACTTTGCTAGAAGCTGCGCTTAAACAAGGTATAGACGCCCCCTATTCTTGCCAAGGAGGAATTTGTAGTAGTTGTTTGGCTCGTGTTACTTCTGGTAGTGCAGTTATGAAAAAAAATTCGATATTAACAGATAAAGAAATCGCCGAAGGCTTAATTCTTACTTGCCAAGCGCACCCAACATCGAGCGAGATTTTTGTTGATTATGATGATGTGTAGAAAAGAGAGATGTCGTTCCCAAGCTTTTACTACTGTTGCGAACTAAAGAAGCCGAAACTTTCGGTTAAGCACTGATTTCAAAGATACAAAACAAACTTTAAATTATGACCAAAAAACGCAATAGCGTAAAACCTGTGTTACAAGAGGTTTTAGTTTTTTTGTTCCATTATTAATTATAAAAAAATAGCGGTTTTAGAGCAATCTAAAACCGCTATTATATACTTATCGTCTTTCTTTTAAGGAACTTTAGTTAGCACCATATTTGCAGGAGCCAGAAAATCTGAAATATCTACTGTATTACTTCCCGTACAAGGAATAGGTGTTTCGGTACGAGGTTTTTCTGTTCTGCTCCAAGTCAAGGTTGGCTGATTACTCGAGTTTAGTGAATAACTAACTCGTAAATCACCTATTCTAGACTTAACGCATTCTGTAAATGAAGGTTCTTGATAACCAAATTTAATGCTTTCAGCATCGTTAGTTAGAAAACGGAAATTTACTTGACTTATGTTTGTGGTATAAGTCTCGAAAATAGTATTGCCATTATTTTTGTATTCGTAACGACTTATCAGTACATCCTCTTTTTGTTTACTATGCCAGCTACTATCATCATTTTCTAATTTTATAAACGTTATTTTAAACGAAACGCCTCCTTGGGTGTATTGCCAAGTCCCTACAAACTTGTCTAATGAGTGGTTTATATCTTTGAAATAGGTAAAATCTCTAACCATATAAGCAGGGTCTAAAGCGTCTTCAAGTGGCACAGTTATCCACTCCGCTGTATGTTGGGCATAGCTAAAGCTATTGAAAATTAGCAACGTTGCAATTATTATTTTTTTCATAATGATTTATTTTTAGTTTACTATTGTCCAAGAATAGGTTGGGTTTGCTGGTGATTTAGGCATAGAGTGATATAGACCAATGCCAGTGTCTAAATTTTTTAATAATTTTGAAAAAAGACTCTCTAATATAGCATCATGTTGTTCTATCGAACAACCATTGCAAAGATCATTTGCCCGTTCGGAAACATTTTTGAATTTCTCGTCAACATATGCTTTATAAGTTTGTCCCTTAGTATTTTTCTTCTCAGGGTCTTTATAATAACTAAGAAAATTTTGCAAAGCAACAGGGCTATTTACTCTAAATGCGTAATTACCTGCCTTACTCATAATAATCGATGTAATGTCTTGTGCGTCAGTGGCACCCAAATTTACTTTATTATTATACGTTTGTGCAAAGTTTGCAATATCTCCAATAGTTGGGATTGGCTCCAATCCATTATGATGCACATGAATTATTACTTTAGTGTTTATTTGTACGGGAGGCAAATCTAGTCTATCTAAAATGCCTACTATTAAGCTTGAAGGAACAAGAGTTCCAGCTGAATTAGCAGTAAATACATATGCATGCTCTACGTTTGCTGTAATCCTATTCTTTAAATCATTCATTTTTGGGCTTACTATTGCTCCGTTTGTTATTGTGTTAAGCTTACCTATATTAGGGTCAACATAAACAGTTGCAGTACTAACACCACCACCGCTACTATTACCAGTACTGCTACTATTACCAACACCTCCACCACCTCCACATATTGAAATTATTTGCCAACCACCTTGCGTACATGTTCCTGTAGAGGTGTGACCAGGATAACTACAAATCCAAATAGCTGAATCGTAACAACCTGCGTCTAGAAGTCCTTGACTGATTGGAGTATCGTTATAAACAATTGGTTCAATTGTTTTTTGACTTTGCTGTATTGTAGCATTTAAATTTTCTGAAGTAATTTGAACATCATTAGTGTATTTAATAATCCATGACTTTATTAGATTCTGATTGTAAACCTGTACTACAAGATTTTCCAGTTCGTTAGGTAATGAATTATCTCTAACAATGTGTATTGTATAAGAGACAATGGAGTCTTTATTTATTTCGTTTACCAGTTCATTAGAAATAGTAAAGCCATACTGTTGTTCCATAACTGTTTTTCCATTTGTATTGGTGCTAGCTGTTCCCTTTTTCTTTTTAGGGACTTTTAAAATGGCTTTTCTAAACCCTTCTTGTTTAATCAAATCTTCAAATTTTCTATGATTAACTCCAGTATTTTGTTTATTCAAATCATTTTCTATTAGGTCATTTTCTGCACTACAACTAAATAGCAATAATCCTACCAAAAAAATGGTTAATAGTAATTTAATTGTCTTGAGTTTTTGTTTCATTTAGTTTGTTTTTAATCTGTTCCACTTCGCGACGCAAGGCTGAAATTTTACCTTTTTCAAGAAATAAAGAGCAATAATAAATAGTTTAGTTAAACCAATTTTACGGTTTTTCCGCACATTTTGTTAAATTTTTACTTAACGGTTCATTATTTTTTCTAAAAAAAATCTCTTGTAACTAAATACTAATGCTCACTAATTACTTCTAATTCTGTTCTAAAAGCTAACATCTTATCCCCAAAAAGACGCAACCCTTCTTCACGTAAATGTGGCGCGTCTTCTAGGTAATATTTCTCTAATGTTTCTTTACTATCTGTTGTAAATTGAATTGAATAAGTAATGCCGCCCATTTCTTCTTCTATTAAAACCTTGACCATTCTTGCCGAAGTAAATTTGCCTGTTGCTAAAACATCGGTAATGTGTTTTTCTTGCATCCAAGAAAACCATTGGTCGTGTACACTTTCGTGAATGTTTATGGTTACGTTGTATATTATCATTTTTTGGTTATTTGTGGATTTGGTTATTTGTGGATTCGAATAACCAAATTCACAAATAACCAAATAAACTTTTTTATAAATTAGTGTCTCCTCGCAATTTTCTGTAATTATTTCTGGCTTCTACAAAATAAATACTGTCTTCATGACTGAATATTATTTTTTCATAATAAGCCTTTGCTTTTTCTATATCAGGCAATTGTTTTCTGTAGATTTCGGCCGAAAAAAACAAGGCTTCATCAATGTAAATTCCTTCGGCATGTTTGTCTATAATTTGCTGGTACAAACTTAATGCTTGAAGAAAATTATTTTGTTTTTCATACAATTTTCCAATTCTGAGCAAAGTTACATCTTCTATTTTTTCTCCTTTGTGTTGTGCTAAAATAGTTTCAAATAACTGTAATGCTTCTGTATTTTTGTTTTGATACGCTAGAAAATCGGCTTTCGAGAATTTTTTTAAAGCCACTTGAGTCGAATCTTCAACAGTATTATCACTAATCAGTAAAAACAATTCCATAGAATCATTGGCAATTAGCTGTGATGTCGAAGATTTTAAAACTGTAAATTGTTTTTGCGCCCAATCGAAATCACCTTTATAATAACTTGCTTTTGCCATTTTTAGGCTTGCTTCGTGTGCCATTTGATCGTTTTCTAAATCATCTTCTATTTGAGCATAATAAATAATGGCTTGGTTAAATTTTTCGTCAAGCAATAATACATCGGCCAATTCCATTTTTACATCTGCTTTTTGATAATTATTTAAAGGTAAATCTAAAGCTTTAGTCAAAACTGTTTTTGCTGATTCGAATTGTTTTAAATAAAAAGCATCAAAATGTGCACTCAAAATTTGTAATCGAATAGAATAAGGAGAAATTCCATATTTCTTTAACAACAAATCCAGTTTTTCTTTTATAATTGGATATTCTTTCGTTGTAGCTTTATCAATATCTATAGATGTCAATTGATAATGAGCTTCCATTTGTAATTCTAAATCTTGTGTATTTAGCAAGATGAAATTTAGAATTTCGGTAGCGGTTTCAATTTCTTTTTCATCGATAGTCAATTTCGCCAAATTAATGATATTAATTAAATTATCTGAATTTCTTTTGAAAATGGCTTTTTCTTGGATAAACGCTTTTCCATAATCTTTTTGCTGTATAAAAAACCAACTCATAAATTGATTCCAGAACAAATCCTGTGTTTTTTGAGTGCGAATGAGCAATGCTTTTTTTAGACTATCAGAAAATGCTTTCTGAGAATCTTCGGACATAAATCGAGTTAATTGGTTTTGAACCAATGGTAAATTTACAGAAAACCTAAAGGAATAATCGAGTAAGGTATCAATCATTAAATCTATTTTTCCCAGCTGACCTTGTAATAATGACACTTGATAATCGAAATTTGCATCAGGATTACCTAAATTTCCTAAACGATAAGCTTCGATAGCTTGCTCGACTAATGCTTTTTGCTCGAAATCTCGTGCAACAGTATATACATTATTTGGATTTTCTTTTATTTTTTCGAGGGCAATTTTATAGTTTTTATCGGCTTTATCCGTATTTTTTTGCAACTGATAATTATACCCTAATTCGATATATAAATTGGATTGCTTGGTTTTATTTATTCTATTACTAATAATAGTTTCGGCTTTATCTAACTGATTTAGTTGCTGATAACAAGCAATTTGCTTCTGAAAATAATTGTAATTATTGGGCTGACCTTTTACTAAATCTTCATAAATAAGTATTGCTTTGTCGAACTCACCTCTATCAAAATAATTTTGCGCCAATTGTTCGTTTTGCGAGAAAACAAACATTGGAAATAATAAAACGATATATAGAAATAATTTTTTCATTGGTAATATAACTTTCTATAACTTTTATAAAAGTGTTTGTTTTTGTCATTTCGACGAAGGAGAAATCTCACGCAAATATCTAATGAGATTCTTCGTTCCTCAGAATGACAACTTTGAATATTTTGGATTAATAAAAATAAAATAGTCATTAAAAAAACAATGTACTAATGTAACAATTTTTATGCTTCATTAGTACATCTAAAAAATTCTGTAGTTTTTAATTTATGATATCAAAACCTGTATACTTTCTAAGTACTTCTGGAATTACAATTCCTTCTGGTGTTTGATAATTTTCTAAAATTCCTGCTAAAACTCTTGGTAAAGCCAATGAACTTCCGTTTAAAGTGTGTGCTAATTGGTTTTTACCATCTTTGTCTTTGAAACGTAATTTTAATCTATTTGACTGAAACGTTTCGAAATTAGATACTGATGAAATTTCTAACCAACGATCTTGCGCTGTGCTAAAAACTTCAAAATCATACGTTAATGCCGATGCAAAACCCATATCTCCTCCACAAAGACGAAGGATTCTGTAGGGCAATTTTAGTTCTTGTAAAATACTTTTTACATGTTCGACCATTCCTTCTAACGCTTCATACGATTTGTCAGGGTGTTCGATTCTTACGATTTCTACTTTGTCAAATTGGTGCAAACGGTTTAGTCCACGAACGTGAGCTCCCCAAGAACCTGCTTCGCGACGGAAACATGGTGTGTAACCTGTACATAAAACTGGTAATTCATTTTCGTTGAGAATAACATCTCTAAAAATGTTTGTTACAGGGACTTCGGCAGTTGGAATAAGATATAAATTGTCTTTTGCATCGTGATACATTTGTCCTTCTTTGTCAGGCAATTGTCCAGTCCCGTAGGCAGAAGCTTCGTTTACCATGTGTGGAACTTGATATTCTAGGTAACCAGCATCGGTGTTTTTGTCTAAAAAGTAAGAAATAAGTGCACGTTGTAATTTTGCTCCTTTTCCTTTGTAAACAGGAAAACCAGGTGCTGTAATTTTTGTTCCTAATTCGAAATCGACAATATCATATTTTTTTATCAATTCCCAATGAGGTTGAGCTCCTTCGTGTAAAACTGGAATTGCACCTTCCTCAAAAATATTTAGATTTTCCTCGGGTGTTTTTCCTTCAGGAACGATGTCTGCAGGAAGATTTGGTAATGTATAGAGTTTGTCTAATAAATCTTTTGCTAAAGCTTCTGTAATTTCAGAAAGTTCTTTAGTTTTTTCTTTATTGGTAGCAATTTGTTCTTTTAGAGCAGTCGCTTTTTCTTTTTCGCCACTTTTCATCAAATCGCCAATTTCTTTGGATATATTATTAGATTCGGATAAAATAGTATCTAATTCTACTTGTGTTGCACGACGTTTTTCGTCTAGTTGCATAACTTCTTGAACAATACTCGTAGCATCGATGCTTCTTTTTGCCAAAGCTTTGATTACTTTTTCCTGATTTTCTCTAATAAATGCGATTTGTAACATAACTTGAATTTTTTAATAAGAACGCAAATTTAGTAATTAATACAAAGGAACGAGTTGATTTATTTCTATTTATTTATCCTTTATTTTATAGATTCGAGTATTTTAATGAGTTGCTTTGCATTTAGATAGCTGTTGTGTTGAAAAACAATCTCGCTTTTTTCATTCAAAACACATAAAACAGGGTAATTGATTTGGTTGTTGATTGTACCTAACTCGATTGCCAATTCGTGAATTCCCGAATTGCTTCCGTTAGGTTTAAAAACAAAATTATGGTTATTGAAAACTATTTTGCGCGTTTCTTCTGCATCAAAATCTACGAAATAAAATTGCTCGTTTATTTCTTTTATAACAGTTGGGTTTTTGAATGTTTTGTCTCGCATTGCATGACAATATTTGCACCAATCGGTATGAATAAAAACGATAATCTTTCGTTTTTCTACTTTTTGTAGACTGTCAATTTCTTCAAATTTGGATAGCTGTAATTGGGAAAAACCTTTCGGAATTGCCAAAATAAAAAGAACCAAACAAATATAATTTCTCATTATTTAAAATTATAACGTATCCCAAAAAAGCCTCGAATACCTTGATTTTGTGCATACACATAAGTCGTGTCAAAAGTTAATCCATACGGATTTTGTGGTGTTGCCAAGACTTGTCCGTTGGTGTCATACTGAACATTTGCATCAAAAGGGTCGTTAGCATTGGCTATCAAAAAGAGATTGTTTTGTTTTGGTAAAAAGTTTAATAAATTTTTTATTCCCGTATAAATTTCAAAATTTTTCAACCCAGAATAAGTAAACTGAAGATTTTGAATACTATGTGTTGGCGATTTTGGCGCACGTGGATCTAAATCATTTAATAAAGGTAATTTCATAGAGCCGTATAAATTCCCTGTGTAATCGATTACTAAATCTACTTCTTTTATTTTGTAAGACACATTCCAAGTTCCTGTAAAACGTTCTGTTAGAACTGGAATTTCACTAATTCCGTTTTGTATATTTCTATTATCTAAAAACGAAACGCCAGTAATAATCTTTAAACCATTGGTAAAATTCACATCAATATTTGTTGTAATTCCTTGGCTTATCGCATATCCATTTATATTATCATAAATAATTTTGTTTGGATCGGTCGAGTAATCATTTACAATTTTATTGCTAAATCGGGTATGAAATAATGATGTTTCGATTCCTACAAATGTTCCGCTTTCGAAATTAAACTTTTTAATGTAATTTAAATTTACGTTTACAGATTGTTCGGGTTTCAAATTATTTTTTATTTCGACTTCACGAGAACCTGTAAGTGCGGCATGGTCTTCGGTAAATAAATTGACGACTCTAAAACCTGTTCCAGCATTTAAACGAATAATATTATTGTCATTCAGTTTTAATTTATAGGCAACTCGTGGTGTAAAAATATTCCCATGAAACGAGTTGTAATCATATCGTAAACCTAATAAAAGTTTGTTTTTATCATTGAAAGCTATTTCGTCTTGTACAAAAATACCTGGCAAAAATGTTTTTTCAGGTTTGTTTTCTCCATTTTTTGCTGTTGTTTGTGTATTGTCATCATAATGATTGTATCGCAATGCCGTTCCTAGAAGCATGTCGTGTTTTGCTATTTTTTTATCCCAAGTAAGTTGTCCGAAAGCAATTTTCTGATTGGCAATATAACTCGTTGTTCCGTATCGGCTGTCTTGAAAATGTGCGTTTCCAGAAAATGAAAACATAATTTTTTCAGAAGTGGGAAACTGATAATTTCCTAATAATTCTCCGCGTTTGGTATAAATGCTTTCTCCGTATATTTCATTTCCGCCTCGATATTTTCTTTCCCAACGCATGTCTCCGCCAAAACGATCCTCGTAAACGCCTCGAGCAGCAATAGTAAACAGCCTGTTTTCTTTGCGAACAAAACTCCATTTCTGAAATAACGAAATCCTGTCCGACAATGTCACATCTGTAAAACCATCGTTGTCATTATCTACTCGATTCCCATTTTTAAAGTAATTTAAACCAATTAATGCGATGGCTTTTTTTCCAACATTAAATTTAGCACCCATATCGATATTGTTTTCAAGATAAGAAGTCGAGAAAACATCGGCAGAAAACCTTGAGGCATTTATCGGATTTTTGGTAATAATATTTATCAATCCGCCAACAGCTTCGCTTCCATACAAAGAAGATGCTGGGCCTTTTACAATTTCTATTCTTTCTACTAATGAATTGGGAATTCCAGACAAACCATAAACGGTCGATAAACTACTTACAATAGGCATTCCGTCGATTAACACTAATGTATAAGGACCTTCCAGACCATTTATATGAATATCGCCCGTGTTACAAACACCACAATTTAGTTGCGGACGAACCCCATTTACATTTTGAAGAGCCTCATAGATACTTGGTGTTGGGTTTTTTTTGAAGAAAACAGGTGAATAAACTTCGACAGGAACAGGACTTTCTAGTCGTCGAACCGGTTTTAAAGTGCCAGAAATGACTACTTCGTTAAGATTATTTTGCGAAACGTTCAAATCAAAATTCAGAACCAAACTGTCATTTTCTTTAACTTCAAATTTCCGTCTAACTGTTTCAAAACCCATTGCCGAAACTTGTAAATTATAATTTCCGACTGCTATGTT
>NZ_JAYSSZ010000167.1:0-10181 GCF_043720215.1 Flavobacterium sp.
GTGACTTTTGCACTAACCAGTATTTGTTCTAACGCTTTTAGTCCGCCATGTATATCGCCTATTACGAATGTTCTCATTTTATGATATTATAGATGTGAATTTACACAAAAAAAAAATTAAAAAAACTTCTCTTTTTTAAAATTTTAACAAAAAGTGAGGAAAAACCGTAAAATTTATTTTTTAGGAGGTTATAATTTTGATAAAATTATAAAATCGATATGGCATTTTATAATTAAAAAAAATAGCATTTAAAAAGCTAAATATTAACTAAATTTCACAAAATTATGAAAACTATCATTTATATATTAGGAATTACTATTTTATTACTAACATTTTCATCGTGTACTGCAGATGATATGATAGAAAACCCTAAAGATCCGAAAAATTTGCAAGCAACAGGCGAGATTGACCCACCAATTCCTATGCCAAAACCATAAAAAGTTGTTTTATAAAATGTCTTTCTAGTTGCAAAATATATTTTTAGTAAATTTGAAATCATGTAATACAAATTGTATATTTTGAAGAAAATACTTTTCCTGTTTCTTTTCTGTCTATTATTTATTAATTGTTCTGAGAAGAAAAATGGCAAAACAGTCGATTTTTATAGTGACAATATAGATACATTGCTAGCGAAAGCTAACGATTATAGTATCAGTGAGGAAACACGCATAGAATATACTAAAAAAGCGCATGCTGCTTTGCAGGGTGAAAACAATGATTCTTTAACTAGAGATCGCTATTTTAAATTAGCGGGAAGGTATTATAATCTTAAAAAAGACGAAGAATATTTGAATATTTCTCGTGAGATTTACACAATGTCTCAAGAAAGTAAAGATTCTCTTGGAACCGTGAAGGCATTGCAATATATTGGTGATTATCATTATAATAAATTTATAAATGACAGTGCCTATTATTATTATAGCAAAGCAGAAAAGACATATTTACATCTAAAAAATAAAGGTAATATTGACAGATTAAGGTTATATAAAGCTAATATTTTATTTTATGAAAAAGATTTTTTGGGTTGTGAAACGGCAATCATAAACATTTTAAAAACGATAAATGACAAAAAAGATGTACGATTAATTTATGAATGTTACATCACCCTAGGAAATGCTTTAGTAGGCAGTAATAACAGCAAACAATCAATAATATATTATAATAAAGCCTACGAAACAACGAATCAACTAAAAAAAGATTCCCAATATTTATCTCTCAAAGCACAGACATATAATTATTTAGGACGAGTTTTTCAGAAAGAAAAAAAACATAAAAAAGCAATTTATTATTTCGAAAAAGCATTAGATTTTTCAGATTTTCGAAAAAGTGAGCCGTTACTTTATGCTAATTTAATTAATAATTTGGGGTATTCTAAATTCAAACTACATGATAATTCGTCTTTATCATTGTTGGACAAAGCTCTACAAATAAGAGACAGTCTTAAGAATATTCCAGGAATTGTTTCTAGCAAAATAAACCTTTCAGAATATTATTTTATAAATAATAACACCAAAAAAGCTATGTCGTTTAGTATCGAAGCAAAAGAACTTGCTCATACTAATAAAATATTTGAGGATGAACTAAAATCTCTCGAATTACTTGCTAAAATAGATACTAATAACGATTCTTTTTATAATAATCAATTTATAAAATTAACAGATAGTCTTCAAAATAATGAGCGTACTACTCGTAATAAATTTGCAAGAATCGAGTTTGAAACAGATGAAATTTTAAATCAGAAAAAAAACATTGAAGCCGAAAAGGATAAAATTTCTTTACAACGATGGATAATTTTGGGATTTAGTTTATTTTTAATATTAATTATAGCCTTGTTATATCTTGCAAAATGGCAGCATTCGAAGAACAAAGAACTTCAATTTGAGCAAGAACAAAGAAAAGTAAATGAAGAAATTTATCAGTTAATGTTAGAGCAACAACGTAGGATTGATGAAGGAAGACAAAACGAAAAAAAGCGAATTGCACAAGAATTGCACGACGGAATAATGAGTAAACTAACTAGTACAAGACTAAATTTGTTTATTCTTAGTAAAAAAACAGACGAAGAAACTATAAAGAAATGTCTTTTGCATATTGCAGAAATTCAAAATATAGAAAAAGAAATACGCTCTATTTCTCACGATTTGAATAATGATATTTTCGCAGGAAAAGACAGTTTCAAAACAATAATAACAGCTTTGTTTCAAGACCTAGAAGCTATTTCTGATATAAATTGTCGTATAGAAATAGATGATAATATAAATTGGGAAACAATAGAAGCATCAACCAAGATGCATCTTTATAGAATATTTCAAGAAGCATTACAAAATATTCGAAAATATGCAAAAGCAACTAGTGTTGCTGTCACTATAATAAAGAGAGACAATCATATTCATGTTGAAATAAATGATGATGGAATTGGGTTTAATGTAAAAAAAGTAAAATCAGGAATTGGACTAAAAAATATTCAATCCAGAGTAAAAATGATTAGAGGAACATTACAAATTGAATCAAACACCGGAAAAGGGACACAAATAAACTTGATTATTCCCACGTAAATTGTATTTTAGCAAGAGCTAAATAAATTTATGCAAACAAAATTAAAAATCTTAATGGTTGATGATCATCCTTCAATGATTGAAGGATACAAGATTATCTTGTCCTACAACAATTTAGGATTAGAAATCGAAACTACTGCAGTTTATAATTGTGAAAGTGCATATAGTACAATTACCCATAAATCTAATAAAATAAATTTTGATTTAGTTTTTCTAGATTTCAGTTTACCGCCTTATGAAGAAATGGATATAAAATCTGGACAAGATTTAGCTATGCTAACTAAAATCCATTTGCCTAATGCAAAGATAGTCATGTTAACCTCGCATACAGAAGCGATATTACTATATGATATAATTAGAACTGTTGAACCTCACGGATTGTTAGTAAAAAGTGATTTTAGTGCAGAAGAACTACTCTTCGCATTCGATAAGATAATGGGAAATGAAATTTATCATAGTACAACGGTAACCCAGAATTTAAGAGAGATACTTTCCAAATCAAGTATTTTAGATCAAGAAAATAGGCAAATAATTACTTTATTATCACAAGGTATAAAAACAAAAAATCTACCAAGTTACCTGAATATTTCAATTAGTGCAATCGAAAAAAGAAAAGTAAACATTCGTGACTATTTCAATCTACAAAAAGGGAGTGACGAAGATATTATTCGAGAAGCCAAAAAATTAGGTTTAGTTTAGCCTTTCATTAACTCAACAATGTTTTTAATTTTCAATTATGTAAATTTTAACAAAAAGTGAGGAAAAACCGTAAAACATAGTCGCTAAGAATAAATAATTTTGAGCAATAAGATACCCCAATTATCTTATCACTTAACCTCAAAAAATTGTCTATTCTATTTGGGATTTTTTCTAAAAGAATAGGCAATTCTTATAATCTTAATTGTATGATACAAAATATACAAAACTTAGATAGAAAAACTAAATATAGCCTGTTTATTACAACATTAGTCCTTGCTGTTTTTGCAATGCTAGTTATAAATGTAGTCGTTTCAATTATTCACATGCTCGATCTTATAAAAGAACCTAGCTTCGAAACTATTTCATTGGCATTTAAAGAAGGTTATTATACGATAAATGACAAAAAAATAGGAATCCCAATTCTTTTTAACATTGTTGGAGGCTTTATTCTTTGGCTACTAATGCTATACCATACAATAAGGAGTATATATAATTTAGATTTTTTTTTAGATAATTTTAATGATTTCAATTAGAATCGAGTTTGTCATATTTCATTTTTCTTAAAACTCGCAATGATTCTTTAAAATTCAAATAAACTTGTGGGTAAGGTTTTAATAAATTCTTGGCATCAATTAGTCTTTGTTTAGCATTTTCAAATCCGTTCAAATGGCAAATCATTAATATTGAAGGTAAATTTTGAAGATCATTTTTCTCATGTTCATCAAGAATTAATCCTTTATCCATTTTAGCTAATAAAGATTTAGTAGCGTTATAAATATGATGCAAAATTCGTTGATTAAAGATAGGTGGTTCAAATAAAATTTTGTTTTCAATTTTATAATAACCATTATCAAAAAAAGTAATAGTCACTTTTTCTAAAGGATAGTAACTTGTTTTGTCGTTTAGTCCAAGAGAAATATATTCTGTAATTATAAAAGAATTTTCATCATATTCTATCAAAACTTCGTCTTGTGCTGAATAAAAAAGTTTAATTTGTTCGTTAATTAGTTCGATATCAACTCTTGTAAAATAACTATTTTGCTTAACTTTCTTTTTATTTCCAGACCAACAAACCACAAACAATTCTTTAAAAACTTTATAGTCAGTAAACATATCTTTGTGACGAATGTTTATAAAATCTAAAACACCCTCTAAGGTATAACCAATGCTGTTTCTAGAATTATTCTCGATACTAATTACAGTTTCAATGTTTTGCTTAGAAAAAGGGATCTTATCTTCGGTAGGAATCGTGTTACTTCCCACGCGTTTGAAAATCGAATTAGCAACAATTGTATGAATACCTTTTTTAAAAAAAGATACCTTATTATTGGGTTTTATAGTCACTAAACCAACGACTTTATCTTTTGGAAGATTAGGAAACGGCACATTTTCGTACTGAATTTTTGGTGGATTTTCTAAAAAAGCATTCACCAAATTCTGAATTCTACTATCATCAAAAAAATCGTCGCCTACAATCTCATTATCAGAATCTTCAACTCCAACAACGATATAAGAATTATTGGTAGGATTTGAATTTGATAAAGCACAAATATGTTTTAAAAATTTCCCTTTTCCTTCTCGTGAATGCAAGTTTAACTGTCGCTTCTTATCATAAAAACTGCACTCATCATTGTGAGCCAAAAGATTTTTTATAAGGAGCCGTTTGTTAATCAAAACCGTGTGTTTTTTTTCAATTCTTAAAAATAGTTAAATACTATCACAAATCATCCTTAAAATTGAATGTTTTAAAGAAGTTTTAACCATTTTTTAACATCTTACTTCTAAAAAAAAATTCAATTTGCATCTTTAATAAATACATCCTAAATTCACGGCTTTAAAAAAATAAAAATGGAAGAAAATACAACGACTTTAGACATTAGAGCGATTAATGAAAAAATTGAAAGAGAAAGTGCTTTTATAGACCTTCTCACAATGGAAATGAACAAAGTAATTGTGGGACAAAAACACATGATTGAGCGTTTGCTTATCGGACTTTTTAGGTCAAGGGCATATTTTGCTTGAAGGGGTTCCAGGTTTAGCAAAAACTCTGGCCATAAATACATTATCGCAAGCAATTCAAGGTTCTTTTAGCCGTATTCAGTTCACCCCAGATTTATTGCCTGCCGATGTTGTGGGAACCATGATTTATAACATTAAAGCAAATGAATTTTCGATAAAAAAAGGACCTATTTTTGCTAATTTTGTTCTTGCCGATGAGATAAATCGTGCGCCAGCAAAAGTACAATCAGCACTTTTGGAAGCCATGCAAGAAAAACAAGTAACTATTGGCGATACTACTTTCAAATTAGACAGACCTTTTTTAGTGCTTGCGACTCAAAACCCAATCGAGCAAGAAGGAACTTATCCTTTGCCAGAAGCTCAAGTCGATCGTTTTATGCTTAAAACAGTTATTGATTACCCTAAAATGGAAGACGAGCGTATGGTAATTCGTCAAAATCTAAATGGTGGTTTCCAAAAAGTAAACCCAGTCGTTTCTGTAGAGCAAATTATTCGTGCCCAAGAAGCAGTTCGTGAGGTTTATATGGATGAAAAAATTGAAAAATACATTCTCGATATTATTTTTGCCACACGTTATCCAGAAAAATACAAATTAGAAAGCTTAAAGCCGCTTATTGGTTTTGGTGCCTCACCTCGTGGAAGTATCAATTTAGCTAATGCAGCAAAATGTTACGCTTTTATAAAACGTCGTGGTTATGTCATTCCAGAAGATGTTCGTGCTGTTGTACACGATGTATTGCGTCACAGAATTGGAATCACGTACGAAGCGGAAGCCGAAAATGTGACTTCAGTCGATATTATCAACAAAATCATAAACGAGATAGAAGTTCCTTAAAAGCAATAAAGCAAAAGTAATTAACATTATTGCCTTTAAAAAATGGATACAAAAGAACTCTTAAAAAAAGTCCGAAAAATAGAAATTAAAACCCGAAGATTGAGCGATCATATCTTTTCGGGTGAGTACCATACGTCTTTCAAAGGACGAGGAATGACTTTCTCGGAAGTGCGACAATACCAATATGGCGACGACATTCGCGCTATCGATTGGAATGTAACAGCGCGATATAACGAAGCACATGTAAAGGTTTTTGAAGAAGAACGTGAACTTACGATGATGCTTATGGTCGATATTTCTGGTTCGGAAAGTTTCGGAACAAAAAACCAACTAAAAAGCGAAATTGTAACCGAAATTGCAGCAACAATGGCATTTTCGGCGACTCAAAATAATGACAAAATAGGTTTAATTTTATTTACCGATGAAATCGAGTTATATATTCCACCTAAAAAGGGGAAACCACACGTACTTAGAATTATCCGTGAATTAATAGAATTTAAACCTAAAAGCAATAAAACTGACATTTCACAAGCGTTAAAATTCTTATCTGGAACACAAAAAAAGAAAGCCATCGTTTTTATGATTTCTGATTTTATTACAGATGATGATTACGAAAAAACATTAAAAATAGCAGGAAAAAAGCACGATATTACGGGTGTTCGCGTGTATGATATTCGTGAAGAAAAAATGACAAATGTAGGTTTGGTTGCCATGCAAGACGCCGAAACAGGTGAAACACAATGGATAAACACAAATTCTAAAAATGTCCGTTTTGAATATGAAAAGTATTATAACGAAAAAGTAAGTTATTTTAAAGACATATTCTCAAAATGCGGTTCTGGAACTGTGAGCACAAGAGTAGACGAAAGTTATGTTACAAAATTATTAGGATATTTTAAATCTAGATAAGGATTTAAGAATGATGAGGAACAATCAAATGAAATTAAAACTATATATATTATTACTTATTTCGACTTCACTTTTTGCTCAAAAAGTTGAAACATCTATCGATACAACTAAAAACAAGATTGGTGCGCAATTTACATTGACATTAAAAACGAAAGTAAAATCGACCTCGAAAGTCATATTTCCAACGGCTAAAAACTTTGGAAGTTTAGAAGTTATCGAATCTTATCCAATAGATACTATCAAAGAAAAAGATACATTCGAGCTCATTAAAAAATATGGTTTAACACAATTCGATTCTGGAAAGTATGTAATTCCTAGAATTCCAGTTTTAATAGATAGAATTCCAGTTTTTTCAGATAGTATAAAAGTGGAAGTTTTTAATATCAAAGTCGATACGTTAAAACAAAAAATGTACGACATTAAACCTATTATACAAGTAGAAAAACCGACAGGCGACTGGTGGAAATACCTTTTAGGATTCTTGTTGATTTTAGGCTTAGGATTTCTTGGTTATTTCCTTTGGAAAAAATACCGAAAAGTGCCTGAAAAAGCAATTGTATATAATTCTCCTATCGAAAAAGCAACGAGTTTATTACAATTGTTAGAGCAAAAACATTTGCTGGAAAAAGGTGAAGTAAAAGAATATTATTCGGAACTAACCGATATTGCTCGTGATTATATCGAAGAAGCGATTGACATTCCTGCTAAAGAAAGCACCACTTCGGAACTTATTTTAGCACTTAGAGCAGCATCGACCAAGAAAAAAATGAAGCTTTCTAAAGAAACACTTTTAAGTTTAGAAAAAGTATTAAAACAAGCCGATTTAGTAAAATTTGCCAAAGTGAAACCACTAGATTTCGAAATTGCTGATGATAGAGAAAGAATCGAAAAAACCATTGTAATACTCGACAAATCTATTCCAGTTGTAGTAGATGAGAATAGTAAAAAATGGGAATTACTGCAACAAGAAATTAAACTTAAAAAAGAACAAAGAAAGAAAAAAATGACTTTTGCGGGTGTATTAGTCGGAATATTAGCTTCCCTAATTGCTTATACAATTACAACAAAAGGTTTCGATTATGTAATAAACGGATTTTCAGGATATTCTACCACCGAATTATTAGAAGGTGATTGGATAAAAAGTGATTACGGAAATCCATCACTAATGATAGAAACTCCAAAGGTATTAACGCGTTTAGATACTAAAAAAACAATCCCGAAAGATGCAATGGCACTCATAAAAGACATGCAAATGTTTGGTTATGGAAGCATGATAGAAGAGTTTTATATTGTAGTATCAACCATTCAATTCAAAAAAGAAACCGAAGCCGATTTAAACAAAGCTCTAGAAGGAACTATACAAACATTAACGGCTCAAGGTTGTCAAAATATAACCACAAAACAAGAAGATTTTAGCACCGAAAAAGGGATAAAAGGAACAAAAGCCTATGGAACATTTACAAACAGTGGACGAAAAATGTTTTATGAAATTATTCTGTTTAGCCAATCTGGAGGATTACAACAAATCATATTTGCACACAAAGAAGGCGATGAAAATGCAGAAAAAATATCGGAACGAATGTTAAATTCTGTCGAATTACAAATCACGAATTAGTATGACCAATATCACTTTTTTAAATCCAGAATTTTTTTGGTTGTTTTTACTACTTCCATTTGCTATGGGCTGGTATTTCTTTAAACGAAAAGAAGAAAAACCGACACTAAAAATAAGTTCATTACAAGGTTTTAAAACATCACAATCGGTTCTATCAAAACTAAAACCAGTATTATTTGCCATGCGATTACTAGCTTTGAGCGCATTAATTGTTGCGATGGCAAGACCAAGAACAGTCGATGTTAGTAACAAAAGAAATACAACTAATGGAATTGATATTGTCATTGCATCTGACGTTTCTGGAAGTATGCTTGCTAAAGATTTGAAACCCAACAGAATGGAAGCACTCAAAAGTGTGGCTTCAGATTTTGTTACTGCCCGTGTAAATGACAGAATAGGAATTGTGGTCTATGCCGCCGAAGCCTATACAAAAACACCTGTAACTAGTGATAAAGAAGTAGTTCTTGAAGCCATCAATAGCATTCAATACGACAATGTTTTGCAAGACGGAACTGGAATCGGGATGGGATTAGCAACCGCTGTAAATAGATTAAAAGACAGTAAAGCAAAAAGTAAAGTTATAATTTTAATGACTGATGGTGTAAACAACGCAGGATTTATAGAACCTGTAATGGCGTCAGAAATTGCCGCTGAATTCGGAATAAAAGTTTACACGATTGGTATTGGAACAAATGGAAATGCAATGTTTCCATATGCTTATGCACCCAATGGAGGTTTTTTATTTAAAATGATGCCTGTTCAAATTGATGAGCAATTAATGAAAGAAATTGCCAAAAAAACAGGTGGGAAATATTTTAGAGCTCAGAACAATTCTAACTTAGAAAGTATTTATAACGAAATAAACAAGTTAGAAAAAACGGAAGTCGAAGAATTAAAATTTGTGAACTACGATGAAAAATACCGACCATTAGTTTGGCTTGCTGGTTTGTTGTTATTGATAGAAATTATATTACGAAATACTATTTTTAGAAGTTTTATATAAAAGAAAATGTACGAATTAGACGAATCAAAATATTTATACTTATTATTTCTACTGCCAATTTTGGCGGTACTTTTCTTGTATGTTGAATTCTGGAAAAGAAAAAAACAACGAGAATTTGGTGATGTAGAATTAGTAAAAAAATTAAGTCCAGAAAAATCAAATTTTAAACCAGCGTTGAAATTTGGTATTCTTTTATTAGGAATAGCCATGCTTATTTTAGGATTAGTGAATCCAAAAATAGGAACTAAAGTAGAAAAAGTAAAAAGAGAAGGAATAGATATTGTTTTTGCGATTGATGTTTCAAAAAGTATGCTTTGTGAAGATATTGCACCAAATCGATTAGAAAAAAGCAAACAAGTTGTTTCTCAAATTATTAATAATTTAGGAAGTGACAGAATAGGAATTATTGCTTATGCTGGAAGTGCATTTCCAGTTTTGCCCATCACAACCGATTATAATGTAGCCAAAATGTTTCTGCAAAGTATGAATGCAGGAATGGTGTCATCGCAAGGAAGTAATTTGGATGAAGCCATCAAATTGTCCGAA
>NZ_JAYSSZ010000168.1:0-10096 GCF_043720215.1 Flavobacterium sp.
TAATCCTGTAAAAGATGTATTAAATTTATCTTATACTAAAGAAATTTCTAATGTGTCTGTACATAATTTATTAGGTCAAGAAGTAATGACTAAAACAATAAATGCAACACAATCTAAAATAGATATGTCTAACCTAGCTAACGGAACTTATTTAGTAAAAGTGACTGTAGATGGTTTAGTTAAAACATTGAAAGTTGTAAAAGAATAAAAAAAAATAATTTTAATGTTAAAAAAGTCATCTTTCGGGACGACTTTTTTTGTTAAAAATGTACCTTTGTCAAAATTTTTTATCAATGAATTTTTCGTTTATTATTCCAGTTTACAATCGTCCAGATGAAATCGAGGAGCTTTTAGAAAGTTTAACCAAACAAACCTATAAAGAACCTTTTGATATTATTATTGTTGAAGACGGTTCAACAATTCCTTGCGAACACATTGTAGATAAATACAAAAATAAATTAGCTATTACGTATTACCTGAAATACAATTCAGGGCCTGGTGATTCACGTAATTTTGGAATGAGTCAATCTAAATCAGATTATTTTATTATTTTGGATTCAGATTGTATTATTCCTGAAAATTATTTGACAGAAGTTGCTAAAAGTTTAAATCATAAATATGTAGATTGTTATGGTGGTCCAGATGCCATGTTGCCTAGTTTTTCGCCAGTACAAAAAGCGATAAACTTCACAATGACTTCTGTAATTACAACAGGCGGAATACGTGGAGCTTCAGAGAAAATAGAGAAATTTCAGCCACGAAGTTTCAATATGGGAATCTCAAGAAAAGCATTTCAAGCATCAAAAGGTTTTTCAAACATTCACCCAGGCGAAGATCCAGATTTAAGTATTCGTTTGTGGAAATTAGGTTTCGAAACCAAATTAATTCAATCTGCATTTGTATACCACAAACGAAGAATCGATTGGGAAAAATTTTATACTCAAGTAAATAAATTTGGTAAAGCAAGACCAATTCTTAATTACTGGTATCCAGAATATGCAAAACCAACCTTCTTTTTGCCTTCACTTTTTGTATTGGGTTTACTTATAGGAATTATTGGTTTTTTCTTTAATAGCGATATTATTTTACAATTGTATTTTGTTTATACGGTGCTAATTTTTATAGTTTCGTCTATTCAAAATAAAAATGTTTATGTTGGTTATCTTTCTATAATAGCAATTTGGAAACAGTTTTTCGGATATGGATTGGGTTTTATAGAATCATTTTTTAAAATCAACATTCTAAAGAAAAAACCTCAAGAAGCATTTCCTGAATTATTTTTTAAAGTATAAAATGACAAAAATAATTGGTTTAACTGGCGGAATAGGAAGTGGAAAAACAACCATTGCAAGACTTTTTGAAGCCGAAGGAATTCCTGTATATATTGCTGATGATGAAGCAAAAAAAATAATGCTTTTACCAGAAACAATTGCTGAAATTGAACAATGTTTTGGTCAAGAAGTTATTGAAAACAATCAAATAGATAAAAAAAAATTGTCTGAAATTGTTTTTAATAATCCAGAAAAGCTAAAAAATCTTAATAGTATCATTCATCCATTGGTAAAAAAACATTTTGATGACTGGGTAAAAAAACAAAAATCTCCTTTTGTTATAAAAGAAGCAGCTATTCTTTTTGAAAGTGGAAGTTATAAGTATTGTGACAAAATTATTACCGTTATAGCTTCAGAAGAAACTCGTGTAAAACGAGTAATAGAAAGGGATAATTGTACTAAAGAAGAAGTTTTGAACAGAATAAAAAATCAGTGGAGCGATAGTCAGAAAATCTCAAAAAGTGACTACGTTATTGAAAATGAAAGTATTATTGAAACTAAAATTCAATTTCAAGAAATTCTTAAAAAATTGAAAAATCTGCATTATTAAGTTAAATTGTTAATGTTTGGTTAATATTTTTAGGATTCAAATGTTAAAATGTTAAATTTGTAGTAATGAATAAAATGTTGTTTCGTATTGTAGTTTTTTTAATGACTATTTCCTTACTAGGAATTATTGTTGTGCAAGGTTATTTGATAAATGCGTCTTTCAAAAATAAAGAAGAACAGTTTAAATACCAAGTGAAGCAAGTTGTTGGAAATGTTTCAAAAAAACTACAAGAAGAAGAAACCTATATTTTTTTAAGTCGATTTAACAAGCTTAAAGATAGTATTGGTAAAATTCCGCAGCAAAGCGAACTTTTAAAGTTTTTTTATGTTGAAAAAAACGGAATCACAAACGAAACAATTATATATTCCAATAGTATAATTCCTGAGGATTATTCTATTTCGTCATCGTTCTTTGATAAAAATAATGATTCAACAAAACTCAAAAATTTTGTTTCCAAACGAGTTACCGAAGTATATAACAAAAATTCCTTCGATAATTCTAATTTGCAAAATCAAGCCGTACCAAGCGAAAAGATCGAAAAATCTGGACGAATGGAAATACTAGATAAAGTACAATATGAAATTTATTTCAAAGATATTGCTGCAACACGATCTATAACACAAAGAGTTTCAAATAAACAATTGTACAATTTGTTAGTTAAAGAATTAGATGGTTATGGAATAAAAACGCAATTTGAATTTGGGATTTATAGTAATGGTTTAGCAACAAAAGTAAAATCGGAAAAATTCAAGTATGATAAGAAGAATACGTATGACATTCCTGTTTTTACAGATAATGATGGTGTAAGTAAATACCAATTATTAGTTAGTTTTCCACAAAAAAAGCAGTTTTTGATTTCCGATTTAATAGGAATTGCATTGTTAGCATTTTTATTTACAGCGATTATTACAGTTGCTTATTATACAGCATTGAATCAATTAAATAAGCAACGTCATATTTCTCAAATAAAAACTGATTTTATAAACAATATGACTCATGAATTCAAAACACCTATTGCTACTATAAATTTAGCATTAGACGCCATAAAGAATCCTAAAATCATAGATGATAAAGAAAAAGTTTTTCGATACCTGCAAATGATAAAGGATGAGAACAAACGAATGCATGCTCAAGTAGAAAACGTGTTACAAATTTCTAAATTAGAGAAACGAGAACTCGATATTACAAAAGAAGCTTATAATATAAATGATATTATAGAAGACGCAGTAGAACACGTAAGTTTAATTGTTGAAGATCGTCAGGGAATAATAAATGTAAATCTAAAAGCAGATCAAACAAATGTGTTATTAAATGACGTTCATTTTACGAATGTATTAGTCAATATATTAGAAAATGCAATAAAATATTCGCCCGAAGCACCAATTATAGATGTAACATCAGAGAATATTAAGAATTTTATCATTATTAAAATAAAAGATCAAGGATTAGGAATAAGCAAAGTATCTCAAAAGAAAATTTTTGACAAATTTTATAGAGAGCACACAGGAGATATACACAACGTAAAAGGACACGGATTAGGCTTAGCCTACGTAAAACGAATAGTCGATGACCATCACGGAGATGTAATGGTAGAAAGCGAAAAAGGAAAAGGAAGTACATTTATAATCAAACTACCCTTAATTTATTAAATTATGGAAACGAACAAAAAAATATTATTAGTAGAAGATGATCCAAATTTCGGATCTATACTTCGCGATTATCTTGCAATGAATGATTTTGAGGTTACTTTAGCCAAAAATGGAATGGAAGGTTTCGAAAAATTCAAGAAAGACAACTTCGATTTGTGTATTCTAGACGTTATGATGCCTTATAAAGACGGTTACACATTAGCTAAAGAAATACGTGAAAAAAATAAAGATGTGCCTATCGTTTTCCTTACAGCAAAGTCTATGAAAGAAGATGTGCTTAAGGGTTATAAAGTTGGAGCAGACGATTATTTGAATAAACCATTCGATTCAGAAGTTTTACTTATGAAAATTCGTGCCATTATTCAACGTAAAGCCTCAGAAACAAAAAATGATGTAGCAAAATTCGAATTCAAAATAGGTAAATTCGATTTAAACTCAAAATTGCGTTTCTTAAACTTTCCAGGACAAGAAACTATAAAATTATCGCCAAAAGAAAACGAATTGCTCAAAATGTTAGCACTTCACGAAAATGATTTAATGCCAAGAGAATTAGCATTAACAAAAATTTGGAGAGACGACAACTACTTTACCTCAAGAAGTATGGATGTTTACATAGCAAAACTACGTAAATACCTAAAACCAGATGATGGTGTCGAAATCATTAATATTCATGGCGAAGGATTTAGATTAGCCATAAAAAACCCAGCATAAAAAAAGAAAAGCTTCGAGAAATCGAAGCTTTTTTTATTAGGAGCTATTTCCAGCTGTACACTTCAATCTTTTGCTCGCCAAAAAGGCTTAGCAAAAGGATTTCCGTTTCCATCTGGGCTAGGACTTTATCATTAAATTGATATTTTCAATTATCTTAGAAACATCTGTTTTATAATCAAACCAAATAGTATTTTCTGTTCGTTTGAACCAAGTGAGTTGGCGTTTAGAAAACCGTCTGGTATTTTTTTTAATTTCTTCAATAGCAAAGTCTAAAGAAAAATCTCCATCAAAAAAACTAAATAATTCTCTGTAACCAACAGTTTGCAAAGCGTTTAATTCTTTATTTGGATATAGTTTTTCGGCTTCAGCTAGCAAACCTTCGTTTATCATGATATCTACACGCTGGTTAATTCGGTCGTAGATTATTTCTCTGTCGGCTTCTAAACCAATGATAATAGGAGTGAAGTTTCTGGCGTTTTTGTCTTTGTTTAAGAACGAAGAGTAAGGTTTTTTTGTTCCTATGCAAACTTCTACAAAACGCATCATACGTTGGGGATTTTGTAATGTTTGCGGATTTTCGGAAAGGATTTTAGTGTAATAGTCTAAATCTAACTCTTGAAGTTTTTGTTGTAAATATTCGATACCATTTTCGTCATATTTTTTTTGAATTTCTTCACGAATTCCAGGTTCAATATTTGGGAAAGTATCGAAGCCTTTTAAAACTGCATCTACATATAATCCGGAACCACCGACCATTATTTGAATATTGTTTTTACTAAATAACTCGTCTAGTTTTAAAATAGTTTCTTTTTCGAAATCACCAACTGTATATTCTTCAAAAATGGTTTTGTTTTGGATAAAATGATGTGTTACTTGACTTAATTCTTCGTCACGGGGAACAGCTGTTCCTATTCGCATTTCTTTGAAAAACTGTCGGCTATCGCACGAAATAATATCGCAACCATATTGTTTTGCCAAAGCGATGCTTAACGCTGTTTTTCCTATAGCAGTTGGTCCGATTATGGTTATTAAGTAGTTCAATTTATATTAAACTTTTAAGTTTTTGAAAATCATTACTTGTTAATAATGAAACATTTTTATTTATTTTTTCAATTTCCCAATCCCACCATTTTATTTCTAATAATTGTTTTGTAACTTCTTCTTCAAAACGATTGCGAATTAATTTTGCTGGGTTTCCTCCTCCAACAATGGTATAGGGTTCAACGTTTGATGCTACTGTTGAATTTGTTGCAATAATAGCACCATCTCCGATTGAAATTCCTGGCATAATTGTAACATTATGACCAATCCAAACATCATTTCCAATGATTGTGTTTCCTTTGTTTGGATATGATTTATCATTCATAGCATCTTTCCAACCATTTCCGAAAATGGCAAAAGGATAAGAGCTAATAGAATCAACCAAATGATTTGCACCATTCATGATAAATGAAACTCCAGAAGCAATCATGCAAAACTTACCTATTATTAGTTTATCATTGTTGAAATCAAAATGATATTTAACATTTTTTTCAAAATTTAAAACATCATCATGATCGTCATAATAAGTATATTCTCCTACAATAATGTTAGGATTTTTAATAATATTCTTTAAAAAACATAGTTTGTTATAATTTTCTAATGGAAATTTAGAATCTTTATTAGGTTCGACCATATATTAAAATTTTACGATTTTCATCACTTTATTTTTTCGCAAATAACCTTGTATAATATTTCGAGTGTCACGGTTGTTAGGCATTGGCGTAATGAGGTTTTTTAATATTTGAATATTGCTTATTTGATAGTTTAAATCGTAGAAAGCATAGCCTTTATACACACCATTTTCTATGAGAACGGCACTGCGTTCGCTGATTGTTCGGCCTTTGTCGACAATGACCATACTTTGACTTTCGAAGCTGCTTTTTGTTATAAATTCTTGTACGCGTTTGTTGTATTCTTCGGGCGTAATTTTTCCTATACAAGCACCATCACACTCGTTTATTTTGTGCTGAAAACATTCAGCTTTCGTTTCGTATAAACCTGTTAGTTTTTGACATAAATTGTAGTAGGAACTGATTCTGAACAAGATGTTTTTTCCTTCCTGAAGGCTTGTGTAAGCTGTGATTTCCTTTTTACGACCGTCGGCTTTTTGCAGTTTTAGATTCAGATAACCATTTTCATCTGTTTCGGAATAAATGGCTACTGGAAAATGACTTTTGGGCGACATTCTGTTGTAAATAGGTCGGTTTCTTTTTATTTCTTCGGTTTCTTTTAGCAACGCAACAAGTTCGCTTCCAGTTTCTTCGTAAGTAACAGTAAAAACTTCTTGTTGAATTTTCATCGCACTTTTTGTAATTCCTGTAAAATGCTGGTTGACTCTTTTCTTAATATTTCTGCTTTTGCCAATAAAAATGATATTTCCATTTTCTTTGTGAATATAATAAACTCCCGTTTTGTTGGGCAAAGCTTCGATAATATTGAATAATTTAGGCGCAATTCCTTTGGTAATTTCGGTTTTAATTTGCTCTTTGACAATGACTTTTTCCAAATCTTTGTCTAACAACATTTTAAATAATTTGACTGTTGCCAGTGCATCTCCTTCGGCACGATGTCTATCAGTCATTGGGATTCCTAGTGCTCGAACTAATTTTCCTAAACTATAAGATGGTTGCTCTGGAATTAGGATTTTAGCCAATTCGACCGTGCAAAGTGTTTTTGCCTGAAAATCGTAACCCAAACGACGAAATTCTGTACGAAGAATTCGGTAATCGAAAACGGTGTTGTGTGCAACAAGGACACAGTCTTGCGTAATTTCGACAATGCGTTTGGCTACTTCGTGAAACTTGGGAGCAGAAACCAACATAGCGTTATTTATCCCAGTAAGTTTTACTACAAACGGCTGAATTGGTATTTCGGGATTCACTAAACTAATAAATTGATCTACGATTTCGTGACCATCAAATTTATAGATGGCGATTTCAGTAATTCCTTCCTCGTTGAATTGTCCTCCTGTGGTTTCTATGTCTAAAATTGCGTACAACTATTTTTTTTTATTATTTTTTGTCATTTCGACGAAGGAGAAATCTAATTATAAGCTTATGTGATTTCTCCTTCGTCGAAATGACAAAATTATATTATATATTAAGTCCTTCCTCCAAAGATACTACTTCCTATTCGAACCATCGTACTTCCGCATTCGATTGCGAGTTTGTAGTCGCCTGACATTCCCATAGAAAGAATTGATAATTGACAATTGGCAATTGATTTTAAATTATCAAAAATTGATTTTAAATGGTTAAATTCTTTTTTAATTTGGGCTTGATTTCCGGTAAATGTTGCCATTCCCATGAGTCCTACAATTCGGATATTTTTTAATGATTTGAATTCGCTTGAAGCTAATAATTCATCCAACTCATTTTCATCTAAACCAAATTTTGTTTCTTCTTCGGCAATGTATATTTGTAGCAAACAATCGATAATTTTGTTGTGTTTTTTGGCTTGCTTGTTTATTTCTTCTAGTAATTTTAAGCTATCAACTCCATGAATTAAACTTACATATTCCGCCATAAATTTTACTTTATTGCTTTGAACATGACCTATCATGTGCCACTCGATATCTTTTGGCATTGCTTCCCACTTATCTGTCATTTCTTGGATTTTGTTTTCTCCAAAAATACGCTGACCTGCTTCGTAAGCTTCCATCAAATCAGGAATTGGCTTGGTTTTAGAGACCGCAACTAGCGTTACTTCTTTTGGAAGTGAGGATTTTATTTTATGTAGGTTTTGAGTTATTGTCATTGTTTTTATATTTTTTTGCCATTACGAGGAACGAGGAATCTCAGTTGATTCTTTTGAGGTTCCTCGTTCCTCGGAAAGACAAAATTGTGTGTAATTCTAAAGTTTTTTAATCTTTCAATTCTAAATTTTTTAAATCTAAAGTTCATAAACCACTAAACCACTTCTAAATTTCGGTTCGATGTAAGTACTTTTTGGAGGCATGATTAGGTTATGGTCTGCTAGAGCTTTTATTTCAGAAATATCCGAAGGATAAAGCATAAATCCAACTTTAAACTCTCCTTCGTCGATTAAATCTTTGATAATAGAAATAGATTGTTTTCCTGAAACATAATCGATGCGTTCGTCGTTTCTTAAATCTTCTAAACCCAAAAGTGGATGCAAAATGGTATCGTACAAAATTTGTGCGTCTAAGTTTTCGATTTCGAAGCGTTCTGATTTGTGAATATTCTCTTGTTTGTAAAATAAAGCATAAAAATGACCATCAAGATACATTCCGAATTCGTATTTGTTTTGCGGTTTCCACAGCTCTTGATTTTTGTTTTCGATGTTGAAATGCTGAGAAATTCTCGCAATAAAATCATCTTTAGTAAAACCATTTAAATCTCTAACAATTCTATTAAATTCGTATATTTTGACGTTGCTTTCGGCAATAAGAAAACTCATAAAATACTTAAGATTTTCGTTCTTGGTGTCTTTATTTTCGTCTAATAATAATTCGGCAGCAGAAGATCGATGGTGACCATCAGCAATATAAAGATTGGGTATGTTTTCGAAATGATTTTGTAACCAATCTATTTCGCTTTGCGTATCAATTTTCCAAAGCGTGTGTTTTTCCTTTGTTGTTGTAGCAAATTCGTAAAGTGGTTTGCTTTTTTTGCGTAAAGAAATATAAGTGTTTATTTCGACACTATCGGGATAGGTTATCAGAACTGGTTCGGCATTAAAATCCGTATATTTCATGTAATCTTTTATCAGTTCTACTCGAAACTGTAAAGTATCTTCATGTTTTTTAATCACATTATTTTTGTAATCATCTACCGAAGTTCCTGCGATAATTCCCGAAAAAATATTCGATTTTGTTTGAATTTCATATAAATAAAAAACGGGAGTTTCTTCTTTAATTAATATTTGTTCGTCTTTAAAATCTTGGTATTTATGTGCCACACTCTTGAAACGCTTGTCAATCGTAATTCTCTGAGCATTTGCAAATGCAGGATGAATAACATGCAAAAACGAGTACGGATTATAACTTAACCAAGCAGCAAGCTCTGCCGAATTATAATCGTCATAAGTTCTGCAAGTGACCAATCCTACTTTATCGGCGGAAGGACGAACGGCTTTGAATGGAATTATTTTTGCCATTAATTCAATTGATAATTGACAGTTGATAATTGATAATGTTAACTATCAATTATCAATTATCCATTGTTAATTATGAGAATTGTTTTGAAACTTTTTCTGCTTTTTTGCTTTCGGCATAATCATAAAAACCTTCGCCAGATTTTGCTCCTAATTTTCCAGCCATCACCATATTTACTAATAACGGACAAGGTGCATATTTAGGATTTTTGAAACCGTCGTACATGACATTTAAGATTGCCAAACAAACATCAAGACCAATAAAATCAGCTAATTGTAATGGTCCCATGGGATGACCCATTCCTAGTTTCATTACGGTATCAATTTCTTGAACACCAGCCACTTTGTTGTATAATGTTTCGATAGCCTCGTTTATCATTGGCATCAAAATTCTATTGGCTACAAAACCTGGATAATCATTTACTTCAGTAGGTATTTTTCCTAGTTTTACAGATAAATCCATAATGGTTTTAGTCACTTCGTTGGTTGTATTGTAACCACGAATGATTTCGACTAATTTCATAATTGGCACAGGATTCATAAAGTGCATACCTATAACTCTTTCTGGATGTACTACTGAAGCTGCTATTTGTGTAATTGAAATGGAAGAAGTATTGGTTGCTAAAATCGTATTGTGATCGCAAACTTCGCTCAATTGTTTGAAGATATTTAGTTTTAAAGTTAGATTTTCAGTAGCT
>NZ_JAYSSZ010000169.1:0-3598 GCF_043720215.1 Flavobacterium sp.
TTTCACGGATTTTCACAGATTAAAAAAATATTTTATCTTCACATTGTGAGAATTAATAAATTTGATTTTTTAACCACAAAAGACACAAAAGTTTATTGGAATTCTCAAATGTCTTTTGTGCCTTTTGTGGTTAATTTTTTAAAACCAAGCAATTGTATTGAAATTAATAATTTCTAAAGAAATTAAATGAATAATCTCTTCGAAACTCCCATAGAATACCTAAAAGGCGTTGGTCCGCAACGTGGTGATTTGTTGCGCAAAGAGTTGGGTATTTATAAATACGGAGATTTAATTAATTTTTATCCAAATAGATATTTAGACCGAACCAAATATTATAAGATTAATGAATTACAGAATTCTACTGCCGAAGTTCAAATAATTGGTAAAGTAATTAATATAAAAACAGTTGAATTTGCCAAAGGAAAAAGTCGATTGGTTGCCACATTTATCGATGATACAGGTCAAATGGAATTGGTTTGGTTTCAAGGTCAAAAATGGGTTAAAGAAAGTCTAAAACTCAATGTGGTTTATGTGATTTTTGGGAAAACTACTTCGTTCAACAATACATTCAATATGGCGCATCCAGAAATGGAATTGCTTACAGAACATCAGCAAAGCATACGCTCGGCGATGCAACCTGTTTATCCAAGTACCGAAAAACTAACACAAAGAGGCATTTCGAACAAGGTTGTAAACAAAATGATGCAACAATTATTTTTAGAAACGCATACTTTATTTTCGGAAACATTACCAACTTATTTAATAGAAGAATTAAAGCTAATTTCTAAAAAAGACGCCTTAATAAATATCCATTTTCCTAAAAGTTCGGAAGCTTTGGCGAAAGCACAATTTCGATTAAAATTTGAAGAATTATTTTTTATTCAATTGCAATTAATTACCAAAAATTTAATTAGAAAACACAAAATAAAAGGTTTCCCTTTTGATAAAGTCGGCACTTATTTTACCGAATTTTTCAATAATCATTTGCCTTTCGATTTGACCAATGCTCAAAAAAGGGTCCTCAAAGAGATAAGAAACGACATTGGAAATCCAGCCCAAATGAATCGATTGTTGCAAGGTGATGTTGGTTCAGGAAAAACTATTGTTGCGTTTATGAGTATGCTTTTGGCTTTAGACAATGGTTTCCAGGCGTGTTTGATGGCGCCAACAGAAATATTAGCCAATCAGCATTTCATAGGGCTTTCGGAATTGGCTAAGGATTTGAATATTAATATAAAAATACTCACTGGTTCGAGTAATACCAAAGCTCGAAAAATCATTCATGAAGAACTAGAAAATGGAAGTTTAGATATTTTAATTGGCACACATGCTTTATTAGAAGACAAAGTACAATTCAAAAATTTGGGATTAGCAATTATCGATGAGCAACATCGTTTTGGTGTAGAACAACGTTCTAAATTATGGAAGAAAAACACCATTCCACCACATGTTTTAGTCATGACTGCCACTCCAATTCCAAGAACTTTAGCTATGAGTTTGTATGGCGATTTAGATATTTCTGTCATTGATGAATTGCCACCAGGCAGAAAACCAATTCAAACTGTGCATCGATACGATTCGAACCGATTAAAAGTATGGCATTTTATTCGGGAGGAAATTGCAAAAGGTCGTCAGATCTATATTGTTTATCCTTTAATTCAAGAATCTGAAAAAATGGATTTTAAAGATTTGATGGACGGTTACGAAAGTATTTCTCGTGATTTTCCGTTACCAAAATATGCGATTTCGATTCTTCACGGAAAAATGAAACCAGCCGATAAGGATGCAGAAATGAAACGTTTTGCCGAAGGAAAAACCAATATTATGGTCGCTACAACTGTAATTGAAGTGGGTGTAAACATTCCCAACGCCAGTGTTATGATTGTAGAAAGCGCCGAACGTTTTGGCTTGTCGCAACTGCATCAATTGCGTGGCCGTGTGGGTCGTGGAGCCGACCAGAGTTATTGTATCTTAATGACTTCACACAAAATTGGTGCCGATTCTAAAACCAGAATGGAAACCATGGTGGCTACCAATGATGGATTTGAAATTGCCGAAGTAGATCTTAAACTCCGTGGTCCTGGCGATATTATGGGCAAGCAACAAAGTGGGGTTTTAAATCTTCAAATTGCCGATTTAGTTCGTGACAAAGATATTTTATTGCTGGCTCGGAATTATGCCTTAAAACTACTCAAAGACGATGCGCCTATGGAAAAACTCGAACATCAAACTTTGCGAAAAGTATTTATAGAATTGTCTAAGAAGAAAAATATTTGGAATTACATAAGCTAAAAAAAGCTCCAAATTTAAAAATTCAGAGCTTTTTTAATATTTACTTATTTGCTATTTACAAAATATTCAATTCTTTCATACAAGCGTACATCATTTCATAGGTACGATTAATATCATTATCTAAACCAATAGAAAAACGAATTAATCCATCTGTCAAGCCCATTTCTGCTTGTTCTTCAAGAGGAATTTCACTAGATGTAGAAGTTCCTGGAGCACTAAAGAGCGTTTTATAAAAACCTAAACTTACCGCTAAATAACCTAAATTTCTTTCTTGCATTAATTTCATCAGTTCATTAGCTTTATCAAGCGAACCCACATCGATAGTCATCATACCACCAAAACCATATTCAGGATTAATCATACCAGAATAAATTTCGTGACTTGGGTGTGATTTCAAACCAGGATAAACCGTTTTTATTCCGTTTTCTTCAAATTTATGAGCCAAAAATAGTGCATTATGACTGTGTTGTTTCATTCTAATATGCAAAGTTCTTAGGTTTTTCATCACACTTGCCGAACGCAAACTATCCATCGTTGGACCTAAAAGCATACTAGCTCCAGAATTTACATTTTTTAAATCATTAATAAATTCTTGCGAAGCACAAACTACACCACCCACAGTATCGCTACTTCCATTAATGTATTTTGTCAAACTATGAATCACAATATCAGCACCTAATTTAGCAGGAGAAACTGACAAAGGCGAAAAAGTATTATCAACCACCAATTTTAAATTATGCTTAATCGCAATTTTGGCCAAACTAGCAATATCAGCTACTTCGAGCAAAGGATTACTTACCGTTTCGCAATACAAAACTTTCGTATTTGGCGTAATGGCTGCTTCTACAATATCCAATTTAGTAATATCTACAAATGTTGTTTTGATACCAAATCTAGGTGCTAGATTTTTCAAAAACGCATACGTTCCACCATAAATAGTTCTACTCGAAACAATATGATCCCCGTTTCCACACAATTGCAAAAGCGTTGGCGTGATAGCTCCCATTCCAGAAGCAGCAACATTTGCAGTTTCCGTTCCTTCCATCGCAGCAAGTGCTTTGTCTAAATACAAATTACTAGGAGATGAATGGCGAGAATACAAATAACAACCTTCAGCATTGCCTTCAAAAGTGTCGAACATCGTTTTTGCCGACAAAAATGTATAAGTTGAACTATCTGAAATAGATGGATTTACACCACCAAATTCTCCAAAATACTGTAAATCTTGTATTTTGTCTGCAGGATTAAAATTTTTCATACGTATATAATATTTTTTTTTATTGGAATATGGTATATTTATGAGGAA
>NZ_JAYSSZ010000170.1:0-10029 GCF_043720215.1 Flavobacterium sp.
CGCCTCCAATTCCGTTTAAATCTCCTATAGAAATGCCTACAATTATATTTTCTGGTCTTTTTGTCATCAGTTCAATGTATTTATTGCTAATTTTGAATGCAAATTTACTAAAATTAAATCAGTAATGTTCACAGGAATCATAGAAACTCTCGGCTTTATAAAAGCATTAGAAAAAGATGGAAAAAATATTCACATCCAAGTGGAATCTAGTCTCTCAAATGAGTTAAAAATAGATCAAAGCGTAGCGCATAATGGTATTTGTTTGACTGTTGTAAAGATTGATAACAGCATTTATACCGTAACTGCTATTAAAGAAACGATAGACAAAACTAATTTGTCAAATTGGAATGTAAATGATGTAATAAATCTGGAACGTGCCATGAAGCTTGGCGACAGACTTGACGGACATATTGTGCAAGGTCATGTAGATCAAACCGCAATTTGTAAAAACATTGAAGAAGCGAACGGAAGTTGGTATTTTACTTTCGAGTACGATGCAACTTTAAACAACATTACTATCGAAAAAGGTTCGATTACAGTAAATGGAGTAAGTCTAACGGTTGTAAATTCTAAAAAAAATGAATTTAGTGTGGCTATTATTCCGTATACTTATGAGCATACAAATTTTAAAAGTTTTAAAATTGGAACAAAAATAAATTTAGAATTTGATGTTGTTGGCAAATATGTGGCAAGATTGCATGGTTTTAATAGTAGCAAATAAGCAACCGTTTTGTCAGGCTGAGCGGAGTCGAAGCCTATTGTGTGGCTTCGACTCCGCTCAGCCTGACAAACTGCTAAAAAATAATTAAACCCAAACAGATTATAAACTCAATAGACAAAGAAAACCTTTTACCTTACTAATTGACGCAAGAAAAAACATTCAAAATACTTATTCTCAATATGTTATGAAGGATAAACAAATAAATATTTCTTAATTTAATGATTATTTTACATTCGTTTCTTTTATCCTAAAGAAATTACTTACTATCTTTGTAGACTAATTTTATTTAAAACTTAAAAAAATGAAAAAAATCTACTTATTATTATCTTTAGTTGTAAGCTCAGTGTCTTTTGGACAACAGGCTTTGCCATTTTCGGATTCTTTTAGTTATCCAGCAGGAAATTTACACACGACAACTCCTTGGTCTGTTCTAGGAACGCCATCTGCAACAGATCAAATATTGCTAGATGGATCTAAAGTTACTTTTGATGCTGGAGGAACTGATGCTCAAGTTTCACTTGTGTCACAAACTTCAGGAACAGTTTATTATAAATTGACTCTTAACGTATTAACTATGGCAGGTGTTACAGATGTAAATGGTGGTTATTTAGCTGGGTTTACAGCAAATGCAACAACTTTTGGTGGGACTTTATGGACAAAGAGAGTTGATGACAGTACGTTTAATCTAGGAATTGAGACAAGAACTGCTTTAGGTGCTCTAACAACATATACAACTGGAACATATACAACTGGAACACCTTATACAATTGTTGTTGGTTATACATTTAACACTGTTGGAACAGCTGACGATACAGCGAAATTATGGGTTAATCCAACTGTTTCTGACGAACCTACACCTTTATTGACAGATACTCATGTTGGTGTAGACTTAACTTCAATAGTTAGCTTCTTTTTAAGACAAGACAGTGCAACTGAAACTCCTTCAGTTTCAGTAGATGATTTGAAAGTATCAACTACTTTTGCAGATTTACTTTCTGTAAACAAATTTAACAATATCTCTGGGTTGTCTATTTATCCTAACCCTGCTAAAAACACATTAAACATTACTTCAGATAGTTTTGAAACAAAAACGGTTGCAATCTATAACGTATTAGGAGCTCAAGTTCTTTCTGCAAATGTTACTAATGCTCCAATAAACATTGCTTCATTAAGCAAAGGTGTTTATGTGGTAAAAGTTACTGAAGAAGGTAAAACAGCTACAAGAAAATTAGTTATCGAGTAATTATTTTTCAATTATAATAGAAAGCTCCAATTCACGTTGGAGCTTTTTTTTTGTAGTATGTTTCGGCCTAAAAGAATAATGAATAGCTGTTTATAAAAAAAATGACTTGTCTTAATAATCTATATCCTTTATTTAAGACTAGTCAACATTTTCGAATGGGATTCAGAGTAGTATAATAATACAAATAACACAAAATTAGTGATATGCTAATATCACTAATTTTAGTTAGAAAAAACAGGGTTAAAAGACTTATTTTTAGCAAGTTAGTGTATTTAATCGAAAAAACAATACAGTCAACGATTAAATTGTTTTATAAAGAAAGTTCTAATTAGTTTTGTCTTGAAATTAAATACTAACAAGATGAAAACGATTTATTTTTTATTACTACTAAGCCTTAATTGTATAGCAAATACAACAAGCAAAGAAATCACGGCAAATACAGAGTCAAACAACGCAATTGAACTATTTTGCAATAGTGAAATTATTAAACCTGTGGCTAAAAGTAGTTCTATTTCAGGTTTGAAAATTATTAATTATGATTCTAAAAAATATGGAAAACTTATTTATATAGTGTCTGATATATATACAATGAAAAAAATATCGTTCTTTAATAAAAAAGGGCGTAAAATTTTTACCACTTCTACCATCGGGTCTCCTATTTACCTTTCAAAATTTAAAAAAGGAGTGTATACCATTAAAGTTGTTGAAAATGATAAAACCGAAATAAAAGAATATATAATAAACTAGCTAATAACAAACAAATCTTAAAGTCCTACATTGTGGGGCTTTTTTTATTTTCCTACTTTTACAAAAAAACAATTGTTTACTACTTCTGACATATTTCACATCGATTCTAAAAAAGAATTTGATAAAATTGCGCTAAAATTATTTCGTTTCCAGTACGATAATAATCTTGTATACAATCAGTTTTGTAATTTCTTAAATAAAAACAAAACCAAGGTAAAAAAAATTGAAGACATTCCTTTTCTGCCCATTCAGTTTTTTAAATCCCATGAAATTTTAAGTTCTAATGAAGTTATTCAAGCTACTTTTACCAGTAGCGGAACAACAGGAATGATTACCAGCAAACATTTAGTAACTGACATTTCTTTATACGAACTAAGTTACCGCAATGGTTTTTCTCAGTTTTATGGAAATATAGAAGATTACGTGATTTTAGCTTTGCTTCCATCGTATTTAGAACGTGAAGGTTCGTCCTTAATTTATATGGTTGATGATTTAATAAAACGGTCAAACAATTCGGATAGTGGTTTTTATCTTCACAATCACGAGGAATTAATACAGAAACTGATTACTTTAGATAATAATGGGCAAAATGTAATTCTTATAGGTGTTACTTATGCTTTGTTAGATTTGATTCAAAATAGAAAGTTTAATCTAAAAAATACCATTATTATGGAAACTGGTGGTATGAAAGGCAAACGAAAAGAAATGATTCGCGAAGAATTGCACCAACAACTTTATGATGGTTTTGGCGTTTCTGCCATACATTCGGAATATGGAATGACCGAATTGCTTTCTCAGGCTTATTCGCTTGGAAATGGCTTATTTGAATGTCCAAATTGGATGCAAATTCTAATTCGAGATACCGAAGATGCTTTGACTTACGTTGAAAACGGGAAAACAGGCGGAATTAACGTGATAGATCTAGCCAATATAAATTCTTGTTCGTTTATAGCCACTCAAGATTTAGGAAAGAAATACCACAACAATTCGTTTGAAGTTTTAGGGCGTTTTGATAATTCGGATATTCGTGGTTGTAATTTGATGGTGTTGTAGAAATAATTTTAAATTTTTAAAGAATCTAATGTTTACATCTCAAGACAGACTAACAAGAGCATACAAAGAAGCTAAAAGAATTTCGTTTGACGATTCGTCAAAATTTATTTTGTTTTCTGATTGTCATCTTGGCGATGGTAGCTTTGCCGATGATTTTGCTAATAATAGAAACGTATACCAACATGCGCTGAAGCACTATTGTGAAAACAATTTTACTTATATAGAGCTTGGTGATGGAGATGAACTATGGGAAAACTTATTTTTTAAAGATATTCTTGAAGCCAATAAAAGTGTTTATTTGCAGCTTCAGAAATTTTATAATGCAAACAAACTATACATGATTTATGGTAATCATGACATGGTATACCGAAACCCATCAATTATAAAAAAACATTTTTCAGAATATTTTGATGTCAAAGAAGGGAAAAAGTTACCCTTGATGCCAAATCTTAAATTTTACGAAGGAATTGTTTTAGAAAACGCTGAAACCAAACAAGAAGTGTTTTTAACTCACGGTCATCAGGCCGATTTTATGAATTATGTAGGTTGGCGAATTAATCGTTTTTTTGTTCGAATTTTATGGAAACCACTGCAAATATGGGGAATAAAAGACCCTACAAGTCCTGCAAAAAATTATGTTGAACTCGTAAAAGTAGAACATAGAATAAAAAAATGGATTGCTGATAACAAAAACCTCATTACCATTATTGGTCATACGCATAGACCACATTTTCCTAAACCACAAGAAAACGAACTTAATTTTTTTAACGATGGAAGTTGTGTACACCCAAGATGTATTACAGGAATAGAAATTGAGAATGGAACCATTGCCTTAATAAAATGGTTTATAGATACTAAAGACGATGGAACGCTGCAAATTGTGAAGGAATATTTAGAAAGTCCTGAAAAAATAAGAGATTATAATAAACTCTAGCTTTCGGGAGCCAATTCTATTTCTAATCCTTCTAAATTTTCTGTAAGGTTAATTTGACAACCCAATCTGCTATTCGGTTTTACATTAAATGCTTCAGATAACATAGCATCTTCATCATCTCCCATCCCTGGTAATTCAATGTCATTTAGGACATAACATTGGCAAGAAGCACACATGGCCATACCACCACAAATACCAATAGTTCCTTCTGGAGCGAGTTCATACATTCGAACAAGTTCCATGATATTCATGTTCATATCTGTTGGCGCTTGTACTTCGTGTATTTCGCCCTCTCTATCAGTTATTTTTATTGTGATATCCATTTAGATATTATTTTTCTGCAAAAGTATAAATTATTGGATAAAAACAATATATTTGGGAAAATATTGGGGGATTAGCTCATTTGGCTAGAGCGTTTGCCTGGCAGGCAAGAGGTGGTCGGTTCGAATCCGATATTCTCCACAAAAACGCTGTAAACACCTATAAATACAAGCGTTAGCACGGTTTTTAACATTGCAATCGTGTCAAATTAATGTCTAACGGTTTTATTATCGAAGCTTACGGCTATCGGTAATAAAAAAAAATGCAAAATTCTCAAAAAACGCTTTCTCACGTACGTAGCACTATTTTTATTGATTACCGACCAGCCGAACTATGTATAAAAACTCAATGGTTAGTAGTGTACTACGCTAAAAATCCAGTATCTCAAAAAATGGAGCGGTTTAGGGTTAATATTCCTGCAATAAAATCTAAAACCGAACGAGTTAAGCAAGGCAAACGGATAGTTTTTGAAGTAAACAAAAAATTAGATTCGGGTTGGTTGCCCTATTACGAGAATACAGACGCTAACAACTTTAAAACTTTAGAGTTTTGTTGTAATAAATTCCTAGAACACACCGCAAAAGATGTGGCAAACGGAACAAAACGAGCCGATACCAACAAATCGTACAAATCGGGGATTTCGATGCTTAATAAATATGTTGCCGACAATAAACTAAACACAAAACTAATTCTAGAAATAAACCGTGCTTTTGTAGTTAATTATTTAGACTGGATAGTTTATAAGCGTAAAGTGTCTGCAACCACACATAATAATCATATCGTGTTTTTAGGCGTGTTTTTTTCGTTTTGTGTAGAGCGTGGTTTTATGGCTCAAAACTTTGCAACTGGAATTAAGAAGAAGAAAAAAGAAGAAAAAAAGCGAAAGTATTTACCACAAATAGAAAAAGAAAAAATAAAATTATTACAAGTTGAAAATCACGAGTTTTACACCTTGTGCATGATGACTTATTTTTGCTTTGTAAGAAATACCGAACTAACCAAAATTAGAGTTTCAAATATTAACTTAAACGAAAATTATATTACAATTTCGGGCAAAGATTCTAAAAACAAAAAAACCGCTACAATTACAATCCCCGACAATTACAAACCAACTTTACAAAAACATTTAGAAAACGCAAAACCGACCGATTTTGTTTTTAGTACCGATAATTTTAAAACTGGAAAAAAACCAGTTGGAACAAAAAAAATATACGATACGTGGATTAAGTTTAAAACAAAAAATAAAATTGCAACCGAATACCAGTTTTACAGTTTAAAAGACACTGGCATAACCGACCTTATGAACCTAGGCACTCCCACCATAAAAGTGCGTGACCAAGCTAGGCATTACGATATAAAAATAACAGAAACATATATGTATAGGAACGACAGTTGCGACGAAATTGTGCGAAATTCTAATTTTTCGTTCTAATTTTCACGCCAAAGTAAAAACGCCCACCTATCAACTTTCCCGAAATTAAGCAAAACAAAGAAACAAAAAACGTAACTAATTGATAATAAGTAAATTAAATTAAAAAATTTGTTTCTCGACCTCGTTTTTTTGTTTCTCGACCAGTAAATACTAAAATTAAAGCATTGATAATCAATAAATTATATTTTTTAGTCGAGAAACAAGTAAGAGAAACAAAATTGAAGTAAGAGAAACAAAAACGATTATTACAACAACCAATTTTTACCTAATTTTTACCCACAAAAAAACCCAGTCATTACAACTAGGTTTTTCAGAAAAAATAATCAAACTAAATCAAAACTATATTATGTAAAAAGTACCTTGTATATTAACCTCGTTTGTTTTTGCAATACTCGACCTCACACCAAGTCTAACTACCTGCCCACCACTAATGAATAAATTAGGAAAACCAATACTTTGCCCTCCATTAGAGTTTAAAGGAAAACTATAAATTAGTGTGAATAAGTCTAAATAATCTCCGTTTAGGGAACAGTAAGCTTTGTAAACGTCTATAATAACGTCGTTGTCGCTCGCTATACCTACAAATCCCTTTAAAAAACCGCTATTTTGAAACTGAATAAGTGTGTTGCTTGGTAATATTTCCCTTTGCAATTCATTAGCACCTGTAACCTCACTATCTAATATATCCCCGAACCCATTATTTGAGATATAACTTTGTAAACCACCGTTAAAAATTACTTTTTTAAAGAAATTAACGGGTATTGTTGGTCTAGCAACTTCATAAATAACTTTAGTAACTGGGTCTATACTTAAAAAGTTATTCTTATTTTGATAATCTGTTGGCAAAAACTTTTTTGTTTCGTAATTTACTGGTATAAATGTAGCATCAGTATATATATCAGAAAGTACTAAATCGTCAAATACAGCTTTAGCAACTAGCGTTCCGTTATTGGTTAAATCGCTGGTTGCGGTTTTATATTTAACTTCTATTTTTTAAATATATAGATGATGTATCAACTCTTTTTAAGATAGGTATTGATAATTGCGTATCATTAACAAGTTTTGCTTCTCCTATGCTAAACTGGTTTAAAATATAGTCATTGTCAACTGTCGAATTATTACTTTGATACCTAACAAACTCATCAGAAAGCGCATTTTTTATGATTGTAAATGTTTTTTTTAACGTTCCTGTTGCCAAATTGTAAGATTGTATTGCTACTTCAATATCGGCATCAATATTTAGACTTAAATAGTTAGGGAAAAGTAAATCTACTTTTTTATTTACGCCAGTAGGAAATATAGCGTAAAAAGTTTTTTTAAATTCCTTATCTGAAAACATTATGTTTTCGTAATTAGTAACAGATGTTCCTCTAGCGTATAAATCATAATTAGAACCGTTCCAGCGATACATTAGCAAGGTATCGACTGCAACATATATTTTTCCCGAAAAACCAATAGCAGGAAAATTGAAATAACTATCTACTTCGACAATCTCGTTACCAGCATCAAAGAAAAAATCTTTTGCAAGGCTGTTTATTAAACTGTCTATGTTAGTATTTTCAATAATAGGAACACAAGCGCCGCCATTAATATTATTAACATCAAGAACTATACCTCTGTCTAGGTTATTTCCGATAGCACTTTTTATAATAATGTTATTAGGGTTTGCATTATCTCTGATAATATTTTGTAACGGGTGTAGTGATGCAATAGGTTCGTTAATAGGTTGTTGAGCGTTTGAGTTTACCTCTTTTAAAATTTGTACGTTTCCGTTGCCTAATTTTATAAAAATTATTTGTGCCATTTTTTTAATATTAAACGTTATTATCTATGCTTTTTATAGCGTGGTTTGTTTCTATTTTTCCTAAAATAAAAGCTACTATTTTTCCTGTTGTGGTTAAACTTCCTAAATACTCGTTTTTTCCTAAACAACTAGATATAGTTTCTTTTCGGTTGCCAAATTTGTAACCGTTTGGCTTTATCAAACAAAGGTTAAATAAGTCTTCGCAAACTACGTTACCGTTTGCATCTATACTGGTTGCAATATCTAGCATTTGATTGTCGAAATTTTTTAATCCGCCCCAAAACTTGCGTTTCCAAACGTATTTAAAAAGTGACGTGACAAGTGCAAAAGGATAAAGAAATAAGCTTAAAATTATACTTACTAATGCTAATAATGTTCCCATACTAATAAAAATTTATGTTTACTTGATTTATAATAAAATTAATTGTTTCTTGTTTTAATGTTTCGGTTGCTGTTGTGTTTTGTAATAAAGTAACAAGCGGTACGTGTTCTCTCTCTTCTCGATAAAGCGTGATTTGTTTTTGTAATTTTTCAAACAACCCTAAGGCTTCCGGTAGTTCTAAACTTATATTTTGTGGTGTCCCAGCAATCATATTTTTTTGATAAATATAACCCCCAGTATTCTTGCGTGTCATTTCTATAATATTGCTACGGCTTTTTTTGTCAGACAAAATACGGTCATTTTCATTGTATAGTTTTGTAGGTGTTACAAAGGTTACAAAAGTTCCGTTTTTTCTAAAAAAAATAATTTCCAGTTCACGTTTCAAAAATAATTTAGCTAGTAATCCGCTACCTTGTTTGTATCTTGTATAAACTGGTTTTTCTTCGATAGCAATTTCTCCCGACGGTGTTTTCCATTGTATATTAGATTTGTCCCCAAAAGTGTTAATTTTTGCGTTTCCTATTAAATAAAAATTACTCCATAAAGAAAAATCGTCTTTTAAATTAATTTCAAATTCATTGTTATATATAAATTTTAATTTTTCATCGTTATTTAATTTTTCTAATTCTTCTATCGTTAATCCCTCAATCCATTGCAAACCGTTCCATTTGTTAGAGATTAAACTATTATTAATTTCAGTTTCTGTATATTCAAATCTAATATCTTGGCTTTTTTCGGCACTAAAAAGAAAAAAACCGTTATTGTCGTAATAATAAACTATCATAATTTTTTAATTTAAAGGTGTTACTATTAGGGTTGCGCCAGCATTTATACTAGAAGAACTCCCTGCCACTTCGCTTCCGTATTGTAGTTGAAAAACGCCACTTGTTGTACAATCGAAAATTAAATTTGCACACAAATAATGAGGAGAATTAATAACAGAAACGCCAGTACTGGTAATAAAACTACCAGCAGTAGTGCTTGTGGCATTAATGCTTCTTATTGTTGCCGTTAAATCTGTCGCTACCGCACTTTGCGAAATAGAGGCTGTTACATAACCTATTATCGTTCCTACTCCAGAGGTTAAAACAAAGCCGATACTTCCGCCTGTGGTTGTTGCAACGCTTTGATAACTACCTATTAATTCTATTTTATACCTTTTTCCAGCAGTTACATTAAAACTCATAGTAGGAACATTAGCCCTTGTAATTGAGGTTGAAGAAAATGCAGTATTTAATTTTATTACCGTTATTTTATCTTGCTTTAAATTTAAAGCGTTTTGTATGGTTGAAAACAAAATTAAGTCCGCAGACTGAACCACGCCTAAATCATCACGATAAAATATTTTTTTATCTTTCTGATTAATAGCAATTTCCCCATCTAATAAAGATG
>NZ_JAYSSZ010000171.1:0-3572 GCF_043720215.1 Flavobacterium sp.
AAAATTTGAGAACTCGAATTGTTACCAATATCTAACACATAAGGAGTGTCTCTAGAAACAGTTCCGTTTATTATAGTACCGCCTAAAGGAATTATTCTAAAATTTATTGGCGTAATACTGGGACAAGAAATATATAAAAACTGAGAACTGGGTACTTGTGTGGCAGAACTTGACACAGGTGGAATATAGTGTGTTTTACTAAATTGAGAAAAACAATTAACTGTAATAAAAGATAAAAAAAGTAATAATTTTGTTTTCATTTGGAAAATATAAGTCCCAAAAGTAGTTAATTATCTCTTAAGAGCGAAGTGGCTTTTGATGGTTTTATTGTTAAAAAGTGTTAAAACGAACCAATAATCGGCAGACGGTAAATTTTCACCGTTGAAAGTTCCATTCCAACCAGTTGAACTTGAATCTAATTGTTTGAGTAATTTTCCAAATTGGTCAAAGATATTTATTGTAGAATTTGGTTTGGTTTTTATGTTTTTTATAACCCAAGTATCATTGATTCCATCACCATTTGGAGTAAAAAATTTAGGATAATCTAACACATAAATTGTTTTTGATGGAGTGGGTAAACAACCGTTTTTATCTTTTACAGAAATGGTGTATTCTCCAGCGGAAAGATTTGTAAACAAAGGACTTTCTTGATAATTGAAACCATCTATCGAAAACTCGTAATCACCACCATTATCTGTGTAAGTAATTGTGATTGAATTAGTGTCTTCTGAAAAATCATTTATGACAGCATTTATATTTGTTGCAGGTGCTGAAGGCAATATTATAAATTTTTTGGTTGCTTTACAGCCATTTATATCAGTAACTTCTATAGAATAATTTCCAGCAGTAAATACTTCGGTCTCAAAATCAGCATCAGCATTACTCCATGTGTAACTTGAAAAAAATGGATCAACACTTAAATAAACAGATGATCCTTGACACAAAATAATAGTTTCATCTTCAAAATTTACAGGATTAAACACACTAACAACAATATTTATTGAAATAATCCCATAACAATCTGATCCATTTATTATTCTTGCATAAACGGTTTGTAAATTTGGAGTCGTATTTGTAAACGGACTATTTATAGAGTTGGTTTGATTTACTGCATTTGGAATTGAGGTGTAATATTCAATAGTTAAACCAGCTGGAACTCCAATTAAACTTGTTGGTAATGGTATTATTGTTTTTCCATCTAAAGTATCATCTTCATCACATATTTGAACATTTGGTTGCGTAGGAATACTATTATTTGCAATTTGTAAGGTTATTGTAGCAGTACTTTTGCATCCAAAAACATTTGAAACCTCTGCATATATAGTTGCATTAGTACTAGAGTATGTTGAAGGACTTGCAATTAGTATTCCACCAATGGTTTGATAATAAGAGACACTTCCAAGTGTGGTGTCACCGTTTCGAATTAAATTATCTAATTGGTTCAAATTAAACACAGTAAGTCCGTCGTTATTGTCGTCGCATTGTACTAATGTCTGATTTATTAATGTAGGCAAAGCAGCAAATTGAACTTCAACTTTTCCTTTTGAAATGCAAGTTCCGCCTATAGTAACTTCGATTGAATACTCGACAACATTTGTATTTGTATTATCAGTAATCGAATAAGTTGTAGTGGTTATTCCTGTGTCAACGCCATCTTTAAACCATTTATAGGTGTTTATTCCAGGTTGTGTAGCATTCAATGTTATATTTTCTCCTGAACAATACGGATTATTTGTAGAAACCAAATGATTAATTCCTAAATCAGTAGCGCTTTCAAAACTACCACCACCTAAAAATATGGCCGAATCGTATAAATTATTTCCTTGATCGGCGATCACTAATTTAATATGATAAGTTGTACCAGAAATTACATCAGCTTCGGCTTTCATAATTACTGTTTGACCGTTGAAATTTGTTGAGTGAATAGGATCATTAAACGCATCGAAATAAGCTGCATTTGCTGGCGGACAAACGGTACCAGAACCTCTCACATTATTTACAGTAACAGGAATTGATGTTCCAGGAACAACAGCTAAATTTTGGTAAGTTGAACTTCCTATTGGTTTTAATAAAAAAGCAAAACCATCAGTAAAACCACATTGTGATAGGGAAGGACTTGATAAATATTGTTCGGAAGAAAAGATGTAATCGAAACTAATTTTATTGGTAATTGGTGTAAAGTCAAACTCTAAAACGGTTGCGTTTATAGTATTTGAGACACCTAAGGCATTTTGTAAATCAGAATCTCCAGACCAACTAGTTGATCCCTCACTTAATATAAATGAATTTGGACCAATTGCTGATGTTGCTTTTCCAGTACTTAATACTATTCCGTTTGCGAATGGAAAGCTACTTGTGCTTTTGTCAAAAAAACCAAAACTTTGTTCTGCAGTTCCAAAATTTCCTCCAGAAACAGTTATGTTGCTTACAGTGGCACAACCACCACCCGAAAAAACATTTTGTACTAATTGTGTAGCAGTATATGTATCGTCTACTTGAATATATTGTGCAAATATGTTTCCAGAAAATAATAAGGTTATACTAAAAATAAGGATTTGGAGTCTAAATTTCATAGACTGCAAATATACTACAAATCTCGTTTTTTTAGAATTTTATACGATAAAAACATGAAAATTCCTGTCCAAATTAAAACGATAATAATTGTAGAAAAATGAACGCTATAGTCTTTTATGTCATTTACTCCAATTTGTGTACCAATATTTTTGATAACAGATAGTCTAGAAAATGGCTCGACTATTAGATTAGACATTGCTTCCAATGGAAAAAATTGTGTAATGTTTTGTGCAGTACTGCTATCAGGAAAAATTTTGAAAGTTAGAATTCCTTTGGCTATTCCTTCAACAATATTCCATACAAATAGAAAGCCAATAGCAAATGCAGAACGTTTTACAAATATCCCTAAAAATAAACAGAAAGAGAAAAAACCAACCAATTTCACAAAAAAGGCTAAAATATACTCTAAATCTGAAAAAACGATGCCAAATTCTGTATAGGAAGAAAAACTATAACCTAAAATTAAACTCATCACAAAAACAAAAATAGTAGAGCATAGCGCAAACAAGACAACAGTTAGAAATTTAGATAAAATAAATTCTTTCTTGCTCATTCCATCAATGAGATTTTGTTTTAAGGTGCCGTAACTATATTCGTTAGCCATCATAGAAACGATGACTATAGCTAAGAAAAACTTTAATATTGCAGCAATATAAGTATTGAAATGCCAAATAAAAGGGAAATTGAAAATCCCCATTTCGGCCAAATCTAATTTAAAAATACCTAAATCAAATTTGATGGAAGCGATTAATGCGATAAACGAAAGCAAGACAAAATAAGTAATTGTCAGAACTCGGCTGGCTTTATTTTTCCAGATTTTTTGTAATTCTATTGATAATAATCTTTTCATGGTTTTATTGTTTCACAGAGATTGTTGAAGTTTTTTTATTTGATTTTGCAATTGTCATTGATTTTTGCAATTGTCATTGATTTTTGCAATTGTCATTGATTTTTGCAATTGCTATTGATTAGCTGTCAATTCTAAAAACTGTTCTTCT
>NZ_JAYSSZ010000172.1:0-9989 GCF_043720215.1 Flavobacterium sp.
TCCTCAATTATATTAAGAGTAGAGACGTTAATTACAATATTAAAAAAATGAACATTATAAGTTTTTTATAAATATTCAAAAGTAAAAAGAAAGTAATAAATCAGAATTATAAAAAAAAACTTTAATTGCATCTTTTAAATACAATTTTATAAAATTTTTTCCATCACAAAATCTTCCATCAAATAACCGTTTCCAATTTCGATATCAATGGTATTTATAACTGAATAGCCTTGTTTTTTGTAAAATTCTTTCGCGTTGTTGTATCGGTTTACATTTAGAAAAAGTGATGAATTATTATTTTCTGAGGCGATTTTTTCTACTTCATTTAATAATATTTTGCCAATTCCTTTTCCTTGTGTTTCTGGTAAAACGTAAATCTTGTGTAATTTGGTTTTGTTTGAAGATTCACAATTCAATTCATACGCGCAAAAACCCAAATATTTATTATTCTCTTCGATTAATAAAAAAACTTGATTCTCATTTATCAATTGATTTTCTAAATAATCTAAATTATAAAATTTATCTAACATAAAATTGAGTTGCACTCCTGACAAAATAGAACCATAAGTGCTTGGCCAGATTTTATAAGCTAAATCTTTGACAATCTCTAATTGAGATCTTGTTGCAACAGAAATTTTCATAAAAAACTAATTATTTACTTTTCGTTGTTCTCTTGCTAGCAAAGTATTTTTTAGCAACATTGCAATAGTCATAGGACCAACTCCTCCAGGAACTGGCGTGATATAAGATGCTTTTTTAGAAACATTTTCGAAATCGACATCACCAGTAATTAAGTATCCTTTGTCGTTTGTTTCGTCTGGAACTCTAGTAATTCCAACGTCTATAATAACTGCCCCATCTTTTACCATTTCTGCTTTAAGATAATTAGGAACACCTAATGCTGAAATTATAATATCCGCTTGTGTCGTAATTTGTGCAATATTTTTAGTGTAACTATGTGTTAATGTTACTGTCGAATTTCCTGGAAAACCTTTTCTTCCCATCAAGATACTCATAGGACGACCTACAATGTGACTACGACCAATAACTACAGTGTGTTTTCCTTTGGTTTCTACTCCGTAACGCTCTAATAATTCGAGAATCCCGAAAGGTGTTGCTGGAATAAATGTAGTCATATCGAGTGCCATTTTTCCGAAATTTTCGGGATGAAAACCGTCTACATCTTTACTTGGATCTATAGCCATTAATACTTTTTGTGTATCTATTTGTTCTGGTAATGGTAATTGTACAATGAATCCGTCAATGTCGTCATTCTGATTTAATTCCTTTATTTTTTTAAGCAATTCGGTTTCTGAAGTGGTACTTGGCATTTTTATCAATGTTGATTCGAATCCTACTAATTCACAAGCTTTTACTTTACTACCAACATAGGTTAAACTGGCGCCATCGCTACCCACAATCACTGCGGCTAGGTGTGGTACTTTTTCTCCGTTGGCTTTCATTTTATTAACTTCGGCTGTAATTTCGACTTTAATGTCTTGTGCTGTTTTTTTTCCGTCTAATAGAATCATTATATTTGTTGTATTGTAGTTGTGTAATATTTTTATTAAAAAAAGACGCGATAAATCGCGCCTTTTTTTAATATTATTTCATTCCAGGCATTCCGCCTTTCATTCCGCCCATCATTTTCATCATATTTTTCCCGCCTGGACCTTGCATCATTTTCATCATTTTGCTCATTTGATCAAACTGCTTCATCAATTGATTAACTTCCTCTAACTTCCTTCCAGCTCCTTTTGCAATTCTAGTTTTTCGTTTCACATCGATTATTGCTGGTTTGCTTCTCTCGGTTGGTGTCATCGAATAAATTATAGCTTCAATATGTTTGAAAGCATCGTCTTCAATTTCAACATCTTTTAGGGCTTTTCCTGCTCCAGGAATCATACCTACTAGATCTTTCATATTACCCATTTTCTTAACTTGCTGAATTTGAGATAAGAAATCATCGAAACCAAACTCATTCTTTGCGATTTTCTTTTGGATTTTCCTAGCTTCCTCCTCATCATATTGCTCTTGTGCTCTTTCTACAAGCGAAACAACATCACCCATACCAAGAATACGTTCTGCCATACGTTCTGGGTAGAAAACATCAATAGCATCCATTTTTTCGCCAGTTCCTACAAATTTGATTGGTTTGTTTACAACCGATTTGATCGAAATTGCAGCTCCACCACGTGTATCTCCATCTAATTTAGTAAGAATTACCCCGTCAAAATTTAAAATATCGTTGAAGGCTTTTGCCGTATTTACAGCATCTTGTCCTGTCATCGCATCGACAACAAACAATGTTTCTTGTGGCTGAATGGCTTTATGAACACGAGAAATTTCTGCCATCATTTCTTCATCGACAGCTAAACGACCCGCAGTATCGACAATAACTACATTAAAACCATTAGCTTTAGCGTGTTTGATTGCGTTTTGAGCAATTTCAACTGGATTTTTATTTTCCGGTTCAGAATATACCTCAACTCCTATTTGCTCCCCAACAACATGCAACTGATTAATTGCAGCTGGACGGTAAATATCGCAAGCAACTAATAATGGTTTCTTGTTCTTTTTAGTTTTTAGAAAATTAGCCAACTTTCCTGAGAAAGTAGTTTTTCCTGAACCTTGTAATCCCGACATTAAAATTACGGTTGGTGTTCCAGAAAGGTTAATTCCTGCAACATCACCACCCATTAATTCAGTTAGTTCATCTTTTACAATTTTAACTAATAATTGTCCTGGCTGTAATGTAGTTAGAACGTCAGCTCCAATTGCTTTTTCTTTTACTTTGGTAGTAAAATCTTTGGCGATTTTAAAATTAACATCGGCATCAAGTAAGGCACGGCGTACTTCTTTTAGAGTATCAGCAACATTTACTTCGGTAATTTTTCCGTGACCTTTTAATATATGGAAGGCTTTATCTAGCTTTTCGCTTAAACTATTGAACATAATTTTTTTATTTTAATGCCGCAAATTTAAGAATTTGAAGTGGATTATGTAAAGATTATTGAAAATAAAAATATTACTTAAAACATTAATTTTTTAACCGATTTTAACGGGCATTTTATTTTCATCAATCGCAACAAAAGTAAACTCTCCTGTAATGGCTTTTTCTCTTGAATTCGAATACATTTCTTCAATAAAAATATCGACTCTAACTTTTAGACTTGTAGTTCCTAAATAAGTTACTTTACCAATCAATTCAATAATGGTTCCATGCGGAATTGGTCTTTTAAAATCTATTCTATCACTACTAACGGTAACCATTTTCTGGCGACTATACCTTGTGGCTGTTATAAAAGCAACTTCGTCCATAAACTGCATGGCTGTTCCGCCAAATAAGGTATCGTAGTGATTTGTTGTGTTAGGGAATACGGCTTTAAAAACTCGTATAATTGAATCGTTAATTTTTTCTTCTTGTGTTTTCATAGTATTTAAGATGCTATTCTTTCGAAAGCGATATAGTTTAAAAATTCTCCTTTTTTATCAAATTTCGGAATTGCTTCAATTTCGCATAAATAAGTAGAACCGTCTTTTTTGTAGTTTACAATTACTTCTTTAAATGGTAATTTGTTAGTTATTGCTTGTCTAATATTATTTTTTGTAGTTTCTGACGTCAAAATTCCTTGAAATATTTTAGGTGATTTGCCCATAATTTCTTCCGCTTGGTAACCAGTCATTACTACAATGCTTTTTGTTGCAAAAATAATTTTGAAATTTTTATCGGTTACAATAATTTCCTTCTTTTCATTATTTACAATTTTTAGAAAACTTGTTTTTTCACTCCAATTTTTCTGAATAATATCGAAACTTAGTAATTCTAAATTCTTAATATTGTGAAAATCCCAACAAATAATAGGCAAGGGAATTGTTTTTAAACCTTTCCGATATTTTGCCCAAGCTTTATCATATTCCTCTAACATACTTGAATGAATTTGGAATATTGGAAAGCAATATTAAGTTGATGATTTGAATCGAATATTAATTCTTTGTGTTTCATGTTTATTCATTTTTTATTATTAAAAAAGTGAATAAAACAGACGTATTATTTCATTAGAGATTAATGAAATACGAGAGTCTAAGCACTTTCGTGATGCTTAAATAAAAATCAATTATTATGTATCTGACTTATTCCATAAAAAGGAAAACACAGTTGCACGACAGTTCAAGAATTTCACTTGATTCCACAGCGAAAGAAAAAAATCTTTCGGAATTGATTTAAGTTATTTTGTAAGTTACAAATGTAATAATTAATATAACAAATATTAATGTATAAATTATAAAATCAATTTGTGTCCATTTTGAATTTCAAAAATAGGATCCAAATATTAGTAATTCTTTTTTATCTTTTGCAAAATGATAAAACCAATCTCGCAATTGAATAATATCTGAAGGAATGAGTATTTTTAATGCTTTTAGTAATTCTTTCGAAAAAAGACTCAAATTGAAACTTACTTTTTCAAGAATAAATATGGTATAGTCTAACATATAATATTTTGTTGAGATTAACATAATTAAAGACTGCCCAATTATTGAGCAGTCTTTAAAACTAAACACGAACAAAATTCAAAGTTTAATGAGAAACTTCGATTTCTTTTAATTGGAACATTTCTGTATTAAATATTAATTTAAAATTGCATATTGAACCGTTGGATTTCCTCTAACTCCTGTATCATTTGTCATAGCTAACAATTTAATTTTATAGTAATTCCCAGTCACATCTTTCACTACATAAAAACGATCTGTTTTCACACTAGGTAATGTTGATGGACCACCACCATTTCTCCAATTAGAACCAATAATTCTTTGGTCTGTTGCTGAAGTTGTAAAGTTGACTTCCAAAATATTTGCCTTTACAAACGCATCATATGTAAACTCAGAAGTTAAAATTTGATATGCTTTTGTACCACCTTTCATGTTTGTAGTAATAAAATCAGAATATCCGTAAGTTACTTCGCTACCAAAGTTTACATAATTTGTAAATGTTGTAAAACTTAAATCCCATTTTGCTTTTTGTGGTTCCACCGCAACCGTAGTTCCAGATGTCATGCTGAAAAATGTGAAATTGAATTCCGCATCTTTAGCAATTGTTTTTTCTGTAAAAGTTGCTGATGCTAAGTCTGCATACTGAATTTTATATCCGTTTCCACTTCTTAAAAATCTTACTTTTTTCCAACCTCTCGCATCACCATCAATACTAACAGAACCTACATTTGGAGTTGTAGTTGAAACAGCAAATCCTAGATTTACTAAATACACTTTATTATCAGCATCCGTTGCTGAAACTTCTGCTATTGCTGTTCCCATTCCTAATCCAGCACCAGCTAAAACTCCTGTTGGATTGTCGCAATATCCGTTACTTGAAGCATTTGTTCCTGCTCCAACGGCTACATTTGAATCAGATGTTTGTGTTAACGTAATATCAGATGTAGCTAATTGTTTTACAGCCATTTTAATTGCTCCGTTAATGGTAACTCTAAAGTCAGCACCAGACGAAAATCCGAAATCCCAAGAAGCTCTATTTACAGCTGTTGAAGTTTCTGTGCTTAAATCTAAAAATACTTGATTTGGTTGATTGGCTCCACCAACAGCTGGTTGTTTAATTGCTCCAGTTGAGGCTGGTGTTTTTACTACAGGGTTAGTTTCGTCGTCTTTTGAACATGATGTTAAGGCTAGCAAGGCAAAACCTAAAGATAAAATTGAATTTTTCATGATATTTAAATATTAAAAATTAAGGTTATACGTGATTTTTAAAAAGTAAGAACGGCCATAAGCCAACATAATTTGTGAAGACTTAGCGTGTCCGGCTCCTTCATTGGTTTTGGTTTGATTGATACTCGTTACATTTAGCAAGTTTCTGGCGCCAATTGTTGTTTCCAATTTATCTTTAAGAAACGTTTTTCGAATAGAAGCATCTAACCAATTGCTCGAATCAATAGTTGAAATGATATATTCCGAAGTACCTTCTATAAATTGTTGCGATTTCCCATTTAATTTGTAGTAAGTAGAAAATGTAGTTTTCCATTTTGGTACGAAATAAGAAACACTACTGTTTAAGTTCATGGAATACAAGTATTTTTCGTTTGAAGCAAAAACCTGGTTTTCTATTTTTTGAGAAATTCCAATTACGGAAGCACCAATATTGAATGTCCAATTTTCTTTTTTGAATTGGTTCATAGTTGAAAAATTACACATTCGGTATTTACTAATGTTGATGTATTCATATTCCGGATTTCCGGTATCAGCATTAAATCTTACTAAAGCCATATCAATTCTGTCGTTCACATCTAAAAAACTTCCAGAAAAAGTGTTTGAAATTTGCAAATCAGATTGTAAAAAAGAAGTTTTTTTCAGACTCACTTCATACGACGTACTCGTTTCTGGAATCAGGTTTTCATTTCCTGCAAAAAAGTGTCCATCGAAAATTTGTTTCGAATATAATTCTTCAAAAGAAGGCGTCCTGAACGAATTTCCATACGATCCTCGAAGTTCAATGCCTTTATCAAATAAATATCTTAAACCAAGAGACGAAGCATATTGGTCTTTAAATTTCGATTGAGCCGAAAATCGCATTCCTGGACGAATGGAGAGTTTTTCCGTGGCTTTAACTTCTGAAGAAACAAAAAAATCATAGTTTTCAAGTGTTTTTCGAATCGGAACAATGATGTTATTCGCTTCTTGAACCAATGAAAAACCTTTGTTGTTGACAATTTCATAACCTAATTGTAAATCGACTTTTTTATCAGAAAAAAAATTACTAATTGTTCCTGTGGAATACAAAACTTCCATCGATTGGTCTTTTACAGTCACATTATTTCCTTCTGTTTTGGTTTGTAAATAATATCTGAAATCTTTCACATTTCGGGCTTGTTTTTGATTCGAAAGCGAAACATTATAATTTAATTTTGAGAAAATTTTCCCAGTGGCATTCAAATTATGAAAATAGCGGTTGACCAAATATCTTTTGTCATTTGCATATAGATAAGAACCCAATTGCGTATTATAACCCGATTGCACAGTGCTGTTATAGAAGTCAATAGTTTCATCTAAATATTCAAATTTGTAGAATGCATTGAAATTGTTTTTACGATAGGAAAGTAATGCGGTTGAGTTGAGTTGTTCTTTAGGAAGCCATCTGAAACCTCGATTTTGGTCGTTTTCGTTATAGTCTTTTCCTTTTTTATCATCTAAAAAACCTTGAAAATCATTTCTGTTCACACCTAAATTCACAAACCAATTCTCATTTATAGAATGAGAAACTTTTAATGCTTGAATATGTCTTCCACGATCAAAAAGTGAAAATTCATCTTTAACGGATTCTTCTTGTGTTGTTGCTGAAATATTCCATTTATCACGTGAAGATTTTTTAGTAACAATATTCAAAACTCCGCTAACGGCATTGGCTCCATGTGTTACGCCCATCGAACCCTCCACAATTTCAATTTGCTCAATGTCGTTTAAATTTATTTGCGATAAATCCGTATTATTTCCTAAACCGGCTTCGTTAACCAAAGGCACACCATCAACCAAAATCTTAAAATATTGCGCATCCAATCCAAATAAAGAAACCGTAGAACGTCCACTGGTTCCACTCGGCCTAACCGTAATATTTAAATACTGACTCAATACATCCGACAAATTATTTGCCGCTAAATTCTGAATATCCTTAGCCGTAATCAATCGCACATTGAAAACAGACTTTTTTATCGACTGAGGTGTAAATTGTCCTGTTACCACAACTTCATTTAGTTGTTTAATACCTGTATAATCAATCTTTTTTTCCTGACTTATCCCTTTTAAGTTTATAATAATTGTGAATACTATATAGAAGGTACTTTTCATTGTTTAGAATAATTCTTAATAATTTTTAGCAAATATATATTCTTATTTTTAATTATTCTAAATAAATATAATATATTTGCGAAAGAAATTTAATACTAAAATATAACGTTATGAAAATCAAAACAATTCTATTTTCAGCATCTATTATGCTAGCTGGTTTGTCAGCAAAAGGTCAAGATTTAAAAAACCCAGAAGACATAAAAGCGATTAAGTCTATGTGTGGCTGCAATGAAGTACAGTTTAATTTTGCTGAAACTTTTAGTTATTCTAAAGATAGTTTATACAAAAAATCGCCTATAAAACATGATACAGCGTTAGAATGGGTTGAATTATTAGAAGACCAATCAAATAAAATCTCATTGCAACATTTATTAATTGTTGGAAAAAATGAAAATGATATTGTAAAACATTGGCGTCAGGATTGGCTATTTGAAAACACTAATTTTTATACTTTCAACAAAGAAACTACTTGGAATTTTAATCAATTAAAGCCTAAAGAAGTAAAAGGACAATGGACACAAAAAGTATATCAGGTTGATGATAGCCCAAGATATGAAGGTACTGCCACTTGGATTCACACAGATGGAAGACATTATTGGGAAAACACGACAGATGCGCCTTTGCCTAGAAGAGAACATACTATTCGTAATGATTATAATGTTCTGCAACGAACTAATGTGCACGAAACAATAGCAACTGGTTGGATTCACGATCAAGATAATTCTAAACTTGTTAGAAAAGATAACGAAAAAGATGTTTTGTTAGCACAAGAAAAAGGACATGATGTGTACACAAAAGTAGAGGATTCTAAATGTAAAATAGCGCAAGATTGGTGGAAAAAGAACAACTCGGTTTGGAAAAAAGTTAGAGACCAATGGGAAATAATTTTCTTGAAAAACAAAACTTTATCTCTAGAGAAAAAAGTGGATAATCAATTTTTATTTATGAAATTATTTGAACTAAAACCAGACGCTACAAGAGAAGACGTTAACAAAATTATTGATAGTTACATTGTAAAATAAACACTATGTGTGAATTTTTAAACACAAGCCTGAATGGAAATTTGATTAAATGCACTCGTTCCGAAAATTTCCAATTGTCGTACAAGAATTTGACTTTTAGCTTGACTCCGTTTGAGCTAGAGAGTTTTAAAACTTATTTATCGAAGATTGATGCTAGTTATTGGGAGAAAGAATATGAGAATTCTATTTATGAGAAAAAAATTCCGATTCCTACCTTGCAAACAAACCTAATGCTACTAATAGATAGATATGAGTTATACGAACTTTTAGATTTGCTAAATCTCAAAAAAGGAAAAGTTTATCTAGATATAGAAGATATTAAATATCCTTTGATTTTGAATTAAAGTTTTATTTAAGTGAAAAAAGATCCGCCTCGTTAAAAAACAAGGCGGCTTTATTATGTTACATTCTTTCAGGAACATCAATCCCTAAAAGTTTGAAAGCTGTTTTTATAGTATCGGCAACCTTTTTAGATAATTGAACTCTAAAAACTTTCTTGTCGTGATTTTCTTCTCCAAGAATAGAAACTGTTTGATAGAAAGAATTGTACTCTTTTACTAAATCATAAATGTAATTAGCAATTAGCGCTGGACTATGATTAGTCGCAGCACTCTGAATTACTTCAGGATACATTTCAATTTGCTTGATAAGTTCTTTTTCTTTCGGATGTAATTCGGTTAAAATTGCAACTGCTGTATCAAAATCTGCTTTTCTCAAAATAGATTGTATACGAGCATATGTGTACTGAATAAAAGGACCTGTATTACCAGCAAAATCAACAGATTCTTCAGGGTTGAACATCATCGCTTTTTTAGGATCTACTTTAAGCATATAATATTTTAACGCACCTAAACCAATGGTTTTGTATAATGCAGCTTTTTCTTCTTCCGAATAACCTTCTAGCTTACCTAAATCTTCAGATAATTTTTGTGCTGTTTCAGTCATTTCTTCCATCAAATCATCAGCATCTACAACCGTTCCTTCACGTGATTTCATTTTTCCAGAAGGTAATTCGACCATTCCGTAAGATAAATGAAATAAGCTTGAAGCCCAATCGAATCCAAGTTTTTTTAATATCAAAAACAAAACTTTAAAATGGTAATCTTGCTCATTACCAAC
>NZ_JAYSSZ010000173.1:0-9912 GCF_043720215.1 Flavobacterium sp.
GGAATTCGTCACAGATCTGGTCTTCCATTAAGAGGACAAAGAACTAAAAACAATTCTAGAACAAGAAAAGGTAAAAGAAAAACTGTTGCTAACAAGAAAAAGCAACTAAATAACAAATGATATGGCTAAAGTAGCAGCAAAAAAACGTAAAGTTATAGTAGAGTCAACAGGCGAAGCTCATATTAGTGCAACTTTTAACAACATCATCATTTCTTTGACAAACAAAAAAGGTGAAGTTGTTTCTTGGTCGTCAGCTGGTAAAATGGGTTTTAGAGGTTCTAAAAAGAACACTCCATACGCTGCTCAAATGGCTGCTGAAGATTGTTCAAAAGTAGCGATGGAAGCTGGTATGAAAAAAGTGAAAGTATATGTAAAAGGACCAGGTAACGGACGTGAGTCTGCTATCAGATCTTTGCACAATGCTGGAATTGAAGTAACAGAGATTATCGATGTTACGCCACTTCCTCACAATGGGTGTCGTCCTCCAAAAAGACGTAGAGTATAATTTTATAGTAGTAAGTATAATAGGTAGAATTTAAGATTATCGAAGGATATGACCTGAATTCATAATCTCTACCTTAAATTAAATTTTTAGAAATGGCAAGATATACTGGTCCAAGTACAAGAATAGCTCGTAAATTTGGCGAAGCTATTTTCGGAGATGATAAATCATTCGAAAAAAGAAATTACCCACCTGGACAACACGGGATGGCTAAAAAAAGAGGAAAAAAATCTGAATTTGCTATCCAGTTAATGGAAAAACAAAAAGCTAAATATTCTTACGGAATTTTAGAAAAACAATTCAGAGGTTTATTTAAAAAAGCTGCAGCTTCAAAAGGTGTAACTGGTGAAATCCTTTTACAATTGTGCGAAGCGCGTTTAGATAACGTAGTTTATAGAATGGGTATTGCTCCAACTAGAAGAGCGGCAAGACAAATCGTATCTCACAGACACGTGACTGTAAACGGTGAACTTGTAAATGTACCTTCATACCATCTAAAACCTGGTGACAAAGTTGCTGTTCGTGAAAAATCTAAATCATTAGAAGCTATCGACCGTTCTTTATCAAATTCAAGTCATGTTTATGAGTGGATTACATGGAATAATGCACAAATGGAAGGAACTTTTGTTTCTGTTCCTGCAAGATTGCAAATTCCAGAAAACATTAAAGAACAACTAATCGTCGAATTGTACAACAAATAATAATTGACATCAGTCTTATAATTTATGGCATTATTTAATTTTCAGAAGCCCGATAAAGTTATCATGATCGATTCAACCGATTTTGAAGGTAAGTTTGAATTCAGACCTTTAGAACCTGGTTACGGATTAACCGTTGGTAACGCACTTAGAAGAGTTTTACTTTCTGCTTTAGAAGGTTACGCAATCACATCTATCCGTATAGAAGGTGTAGATCACGAATTCTCAACTATTCCTGGAGTTGTTGAAGATGTTACAGAAATTATCCTTAATCTTAAACAAGTACGTTTCAAACGTCAAATTGAAGATATCGATAACGAATCTGTTACACTTGCAATCTCAGGAAAAAATCAAATTACTGCTGGTGATTTCCAAAAATATATTTCAGGATTTCAAGTATTAAACCCAGAATTGGTAATTTGTAACTTGGACAGTAAAGTGAGCCTTAACATGGAAATGACTATCGAAAAAGGTAGAGGATATGTTCCAGCTGAGGAAAACAAAAAACAAAATGCTGCGATTGGTACTATTTTTACCGATTCTATCTTTACACCAGTAAAGAATGTGAAGTATGCAATTGAAAACTTCCGTGTAGAGCAAAAAACAGATTATGAAAAATTAGTTTTTGAAATAAAAACTGACGGTTCTATTAATCCTAAAGATGCTCTTACTGAAGCTGCAAAAGTATTAATTCACCATTTCATGTTGTTTTCTGACGAAAGAATTACACTTGAAGCTGATGAAATAGCTCAAACAGAATCTTATGACGAAGAGTCATTACATATGAGACAATTGCTTAAAACTAAGCTTGTTGATATGGATCTTTCTGTAAGAGCACTAAATTGCTTAAAAGCAGCTGAAGTTGATACATTAGGAGACTTAGTATCATTCAACAAAAATGACTTAATGAAATTCCGTAATTTTGGAAAAAAATCTTTAACAGAACTAGACGAACTAGTAGCTATTAAAAATTTAACCTTCGGAATGGATTTAGCAAAATACAAATTAGATAAAGAATAAATTACTTCATATTTTGCTCTCCAAAGCGGATTGAAGCAAGATGAAGGTTAAAAAAGATAGTCATGAGACACGGAAAAAAATTCAATCACTTAAGCAGACAAAAAGGTCACAGAGCAGCGATGCTTGCAAATATGGCTTGTTCTCTAATCGAGCACAAACGTATTAACACTACTGTTGCTAAAGCAAAAGCGCTTAAACAATTTGTTGAGCCGCTTATAACAAAATCTAAAGACGATACAACTCACAATCGTCGTATATGTTTCGCTTACTTACGTAGCAAATATGCAGTAACTGACTTGTTCAGAGATGTAGCAGCTAAAGTAGGTGATCGTCCAGGAGGATACACACGTATTATCAAATTAGGTAATCGTTTAGGAGATAATGCTGATATGGCAATGATCGAATTAGTAGATTTCAACGAACTATACAATGGTGGTAAGAAAGAAGAAGTGAAAACTAAAAGCCGTCGTGGTGGAAAAGCTAAAAAAGCTGAACCAACTACAGATGCGCCTGAAGCTTCATCTGATGAAACAACTGAAACTGCAGAATAATGATTTTCAATATTCTATAAATCAAAAGGGTAAACTAGCAATAGTTTATCCTTTTTTTTTGAAGCGAATTTTTGAGCTTTATCAGTAAATTATATTCCTGCTGTCGTTGCAATCCACGCCCAAAAGCGTGGGATTTTCACTCCATCAGGGCTAAAAAGTAAATTATTTGAATACTTGAAAAAAAACATTTCCTTAGTCGATTTGATACAGTTTAATGAAAAAAACTTTATTTTTGTACCACAACTAACAACAACAATGCAACACACAACAAAACAACCAGCAATTTTACTACTAAGTGACGGTACTATCTTTCACGGAAAATCAATCGGAATAAGCGGAACCACATTTGGGGAAGTATGTTTCAATACAGGAACAACAGGTTACCAAGAAATATTCACAGACCCATCTTATTTCGGACAAATCATGGTTGCCACCAACGCACACATAGGAAATTACGGTGTAAATAAAGATGAAATAGAATCAGATAGAATCATGATTTCGGGATTAGTTTGCAAAAATTTTTCCGATTTTCATTCCCGTCCAGATTCAGAAAGTAATCTATTCGATTATTTCAAAAAACAAAACCTAGTTTGCATTTCCGATGTAGATACTCGAGCACTCGTGAGTTACATACGTGATAACGGAGCTATGAATTCTGTAATTTCTACCGACGGAACTTCAATAGAAGAACTAAAAGGGCAATTGGCTCAAATTCCAGAGATGAAAGGGTTAGAGTTGGCTTCAAAGGTTTCTACAAAAACTCCCTATTTTTATGGAAATGAAACTGCAAAATATAAAATATCAGCTTTGGATTTAGGAATTAAAACTAACATACTTCGCAATCTTGCCAAAAGAGACTGTTATATTAAAATATTTCCATACAATGCAACGTATCAGGATTTAAAGAGCTTTAATCCAGACGGATATTTTTTATCTAATGGACCTGGAGATCCAGACCCTTTGGAAAGCGCTATTTCAGTTGCTAAAGAAATCATTTCGAATAATAATCCACTTTTTGGAATATGTTTAGGACATCAAGTAATTGCATTAGCAAATGGCGTTTCAACTTATAAAATGTTCAACGGACATAGAGGAATAAATCATCCTGTTAAAAATCTAATAACAGGTAAAGGCGAAATAACTTCTCAAAATCACGGATTCGCTGTCAATAAAGAAGAATTAGACAATCATCCTGATTTAGAAATCACACATTTACATATCAATGACTTGACTGTTGCAGGAATGCGTATGAAAAGCAAAAACTGCTTTTCGGTACAATACCATCCAGAAGCAAGTCCTGGACCACACGATTCTAGTTATTTGTTTGATGATTTTATCGAAAATATAAAACTTTCAAAAAACTAAGATACATTTGTAATAAATCTAAAGTCTAAAATCATAAATCTAAAATTATAATGAGCATAATTATCAAAATTCACGCAAGACAAATTTTCGATTCAAGAGGAAATCCTACTATCGAAGTCGATGTAATAACCGAAAATGGTGTTTTAGGACGCGCTGCAGTTCCTTCTGGAGCTTCAACTGGCGAACACGAAGCTATGGAATTGCGTGATGGCGGAAAAGCTTATCTAGGAAAAGGCGTTTTAAAAGCCGTAGAAAATGTAAACTCGATAATCGCAGCCGAATTACTTGGAACTTCTGTTTTCGAGCAAAATCTAATCGATAAAATGATGATCGATTTAGACGGAACGCCTAATAAATCAAATCTAGGGGCAAATGCAATTCTTGGTGTTTCTTTAGCAGCAGCAAAAGCAGCGGCTAACGAATTAGGATTACCGTTATACAGATATATTGGTGGTGTTTCTGCCAATACATTACCAGTTCCTATGATGAATATCATTAACGGTGGTTCACATTCTGATGCGCCAATTGCGTTTCAAGAATTTATGATTATACCAGTTTCTGCGACTTCATTTACACAAGCGATGCAAATGGGAACAGAAATTTTCCATCACTTGAAAAAAGTTTTGCATGACAGAGGTTTATCTACAGCAGTAGGTGATGAAGGTGGTTTTGCACCTAATTTAGCTGGCGGAACCGAAGATGCTTTGGATACAATCAAAAAAGCAGTAGAAGGTGCAGGATATACTTTTGGCGACGATATTATGATTGCTTTAGACTGTGCCGCTTCAGAATTTTATGTAGACGGAAAATACGATTATACAAAGTTCGAAGGAGCAACAGGAAAAATCAGAACATCAGAAGAACAAGCAGATTATTTAGCCGAATTGGCTTCAAAATATCCAATTATTTCTATCGAAGACGGAATGTACGAAGACGATTGGAAAGGTTGGAAATACCTAACCGAAAAAATCGGACACAAAACACAATTAGTTGGAGATGACTTATTTGTAACGAATGTAACGCGTTTGTCACGAGGAATTTCAGAAGGAATTGCCAATTCAATCTTGGTAAAAGTGAATCAAATCGGAACATTAACCGAAACTATTGCAGCCGTAAATATGGCTCATAACGCAGGATATACATCAGTTATGTCGCACCGTTCTGGCGAAACCGAAGATAGTACTATTGCCGATTTGGCAGTAGCATTAAATTGCGGCCAAATAAAAACTGGTTCAGCTTCTCGTTCTGACCGTATGGCAAAATACAACCAATTGTTAAGAATTGAAGAAGAATTAAATGATGTGGCTTATTTTCCAGGAGTAAGAGCATTCAAAAAATAAATTATTTTTCAGGAGCTATTTCCCGCTTTTCGCTTCAAGTACTCACTCAAAAAACTATTTTTCTAAACAGCAACAGGAGCTTCCTTTGGTCGCTCTGTTGTTGCAAGAAAAATCAGTTTTTTTTATTTCGTAGCTTTCCGCTTCACTCGGGGCTAGAAAGTAACAGTCAATTAAGTAACAAAATTTAAAATTAAATATTCATTATTCAAAACTTATATGAATTAAAGTTTTCAATAAAAAGACCTAATTTTTAATGTAATTTCGACTCTACGTCTTTGCGAGATGAGAGAAAAATAGAAAACTTAAACTAACCAATTTGACTTATGAGTTACAAAATAAAATAAAATTCTTTCAATATTCAATATAAATACACCCAAAACAGACTTATCAAGCCTTCATTTTTAAAATAAAATAGCTTTTACCAATTATTTAACTAAAACGATACATGAATTCTTTTTTAATTAGTAAGGAATTTCATAGCTTTGTTAAATTAAATATTTTAGATAAATTCCCAAATTATATTATGTCAAATACAGCAACAATAGAAATTGATGGCAAAAAGTATGAATTTCCAACAATAACAGGAAGTGAAAATGAAGTAGCTATAGATATTAGTAAACTAAGAGATTTAACTGGAGCCATCACTATGGATCCAGGTTACAAAAACTCAGGAGTTTGTAAATCAGAAATAACATTCCTAGACGGAGAAGAAGGAATCCTACGTTACAGAGGATATTCTATCGAGGATTTAGCTGACAAAGCCGATTTTCTTGAGGTTTCTTATTTAGTTATTTTTGGGGAGTTACCTACAAAAGTAGAATTAGAAAGATTTGAAAACAATATTCGTAAATACACTTTGGTGAACGAAGAGATGAAAAACATCATCGATGGTTTTCCTAAAACAGCACACCCAATGGGAGTTCTGTCTTCGTTAACAAGTGCGTTAACAGCTTTTAATCCAAAAGTTGTTAATGTAGAAAACGAAAAAGAAATGTATGAGGCTGTTTGTAAAACTATGGGTAAATTCCTAGTTCTTGCCACTTGGACATTTAGAAAAAGTATGGGCTATCCCTTAAATTATTACGATAATACAATAGGATACGTAGAAAATTTTATGCAATTAATGTTTAAATTACCTACAAGTCCTTATGCAGCAAGCCCAGTTGTAGTAGCAGCGTTAGATAAATTGTTTATACTTCACGCAGACCACGAACAAAACTGTTCTACATCAACAGTAAGAATGGTAGGTTCATCACATGCGGGATTATTTGCTTCAATTTCAGCAGGAGTTTCTGCTCTTTGGGGGCCACTTCACGGTGGTGCAAATCAAGCGGTGCTTGAAATGTTAGAGGATATTCAAAAAGACGGTGGTGATGCAGAAAAATATTTGGCTAAAGCGAAAGACAAAAATGATGAATTTCGTTTGATGGGATTCGGGCATAGAGTTTATAAGAATTTTGATCCAAGAGCAAAAATCATCAAAAAAGCAGCCGATGAAGTATTAAGAACTTTAGGTGTTGATGATCCAATTCTTCAAATCGCAAAAAAACTAGAAGAATCGGCACTAGTAGATGAGTATTTTGTGTCTAGAAAATTATATCCAAACGTAGATTTCTATTCAGGAATTATATACAGAGCATTAGGGATTCCTACGGATATGTTTACAGTTTTATTTGCAATTGGTCGCCTTCCAGGTTGGATAGCACAGTGGAAAGAAATGCGTGAAAATAAAGAACCTATTGGTCGTCCTCGTCAAGTTTATACAGGTCATCCGTTAAGAGATTTTGTTCCAGTAGAAAAAAGATAATTTCTCAAAATAATTTAAACGAAAAGCTTCTCTTAATCGAGAAGCTTTTTTTATATTTGCTCACAAGCCAAAAGCTATTTTATGTTAGAAATACATGTACAAAACGAATTTTCAAGATTAAGAGCAGTCGTATTAGGATCTGCAATAAATAATGGACCAACTCCAACTGCTGATGAAGCGTATGATCCAAAATCGTTAGAACATATTCTGGCAGGAACATATCCTTTTGAAAAAGATATGATTGCTGAGATGGAAGCTTTCAATAAAGTCTTTCAAAAATACGATGTCAAAGTGTATCGTCCTGAAATTATAGAAAATTACAACCAGATCTTTACTCGAGATATTGGTTTTGTAATAGATGATACTTTTATCAAAGCCAATATTTTGCCCGATAGAGAAAGAGAGTTAGATGCAATTCAGTATATAATCGACCAGGTTAATCCAGCAAAAGTAGTTCGCCCGCCCGAAGAAGTACATATTGAAGGAGGTGATGTAATTTTGCATAATGACTATATTTTTATCGGAACTTATAAAGGTTCAGATTACAAAGATTACATTACAGCAAGAACCAATATGGCAGGAGTAAATTATATTAAGAATTTATTTCCAAATAAAATTGTCAAAGAATTTGACTTAGTAAAATCTAAAATAGAAGCTCATGATAATGCTTTGCATCTTGATTGTTGTTTTCAACCGGTAGGTCAAGGAAAAGGCATTATATACAAAAGCGGTTTCCGCGAAGAGGCTGATTATATGTTTTTAGTAAACCTTTTTGGAAAAGAAAACCTATTTCATATTACCCGTGACGAAATGTATAATATGAATTCGAATGTGTTTTCTATTGATGATAATGTTGTCGTTTCAGAAAAAAACTTCACAAGATTAAATAATTGGCTTCGTGATAACGGATTTACCGTCGAAGAAATTCCGTATGCTGAAATTGCCAAACAAGAAGGCTTGTTGCGTTGCTCAACTTTGCCATTAATTAGAGATTAGATTTTGTTTAAAGTTTAAGGTTTACAAAACAACCTTAAGCTTTAAACTTTTAAACAAAACATAAAAATGAACCAAACCACAAATTCCATACTCATGATTCGCCCAGTGGCGTTTCGTATGAACGAGCAAACTGCAGTAAACAATTATTACCAAAAAGTTCTTGATGGACTTTCGCCAGAAACAGTTAATACTAAAGCCCAAGAAGAGTTTGATACTTTTGTAAATAAACTACGAATGGTCGGTATTGATGTAACTGTAATTGACGATACAGTAGAGCCAAGCACTCCAGATTCTATTTTTCCGAACAACTGGATTTCATTTCATGAAAATGGTGATGTCGTTTTGTATCCGATGTTTGCCGAAAATAGGAGATTAGAACGTCGTGAAGAAATTTTAGATATTCTTGAAGATAAAGGTTTTGTGGTTAATGAAATTATGGATTATTCTTCGGCCGAAGAAGACAGTTTTTTCCTAGAAGGAACAGGAAGTATTGTTTTAGATAGAGAAAATGACAAAGCGTATTGTGCACTTTCGCCTCGTGCAGATGAAGAATTATTTATCGAATTTTGCGAAGATTTTGAATATACTCCAGTAATTTTCGAAGCTTTTCAAACTGTTGGTAAGGAACGAAAACTCATCTATCATACGAATGTAATGATGTGTGTTGCCGATACTTTTGCAGTTATTTGTGCCGATTGTATAGATGACAAGAAAGAACGAAAAATGGTTCTAGATAGTCTAAAATCTGATGGAAAAGAAGTTATTCTAATCACAGAAGATCAGATGAATAATTTTGCAGGAAACATGCTCGAATTGCAAGGAGCAGACGAGCGTCGTTATCTTATTATGAGCGCATCGGCTCACAAGAGTTTAACCAAAAAACAAGTTGCGCAACTAGAGGAACATATTACAATTCTTAGTTCAAGTTTAGATACTATCGAAGCCTGTGGTGGCGGAAGCGCCCGTTGTATGATGGCGGAAATTTTCTTGCCTAAAGAATAGTTTTAAAATATCAAAGTAAAAGTCCAAATTCTAATTTAGAATTTGGACTTTTACTTTAACCAAACATTAGTTAAATAGGTACTCCAAACTGTTTTAGTATTTTTTCCAAATTGTTTTTCTTCTTGCAAAAGGGTTACATTTTGCATAATATTTCTAATTGTATGTTTTGCTTTTCCTTTAGAGACTTGTAATGTATAACCAATTGTCCACCAACTTTGATTTTTAGTATCAGTTTGCACATAAGACTCACTCATGTTCTCAATAATAAAAAAACAATTTTCATTAGATTTAGCCACTAAATCTATAAAATCATTCAATGAAATCTCTTTTGCAGTTTCATTTACAAAATTTGGAATCTTACTATTTTCATTTTTAAATAATTTCTTAATTTCAGTAATAGTTTGTTGCTTCAATTCTGGATTTACTTCTGTTTTCCCTAAAATATTCAAATAACTATAGAATTCTTTAATCTTATTTTCTGATTTTATTTGATAAGCTCTAACAGTTTTTACTGCCAGTTTTGATTTATTTTCAGCATTTTGACTAAACACAATGCTGTTTATCAAAAGAAGTAAAGCTGTAATTATATTTTTTAGTTTCATTATTTCTGAAGGTATTTTATCGAAATTAT
>NZ_JAYSSZ010000174.1:0-3539 GCF_043720215.1 Flavobacterium sp.
AAAGACTATAACAAAGCACTTACTTTTTATCAAAAAGCGTTAGATAAAGACAAAGAGAACAATAATAAGTTAGGAATTGCAGTCGCTTATGGTAACATTGCGACCATTCATAATGAACTAAAGCTATATGATAAAGCAGTAGAAAACTACAGTAAAGCATTAGAAATAAACCAAGAATTAAAAAACAAAAAGGGAATTGCCGTAAATCTTAATGGAATTGGTAGATGTTATTTAGTTCAAAATAAACTTACTGAAGCATTAGATTTTTCAAAACGAGCCAACAATCTTGCCAAGTCTATTAATCTTCAAGATATAGAAAGAGATAGTTTTGATAATTTAAGTACCATTTTTGAGAAAACTAACAAAATGGACAGCGCTTATTCTTATTATAAAAAATACATTGATATAAAAGATAATATTGACAATGAAAATAATAGAAAGCAAATTTCAAAATTAGAAATTCAATATGAATTTGATCACAAAGAAGAAAAATATAAAAATGATCAATTATTGTCAAATGAAAAGCTAAATCAACAGCAATTACTAACGATTTTAAATCAGTTAAAATTAAAAGAAAGCAACAAAGAGAAAGATTTAGTGCGACTTCGTTTTCTTAAATCTCAATCGGAATTAAAAACGGAGCAAATTGCCAAAAATGTCCAAAAAAAGCAATTAGATCTTATTCAAAAAGATAATTTATTAAAATTAAATCAATTAAAAATAAATAAACTTGAACTTCAAGATAGAGAAAAGCAAAAATGGTTTTATATTATAGGATTGGGCTTTTTTGCAATTATTGGAGGATTGTTATTTAAACAAAGTCGAAATCGCAAAAAAGTAAATCAAAAATTACAACTTTTAAACACAGAACTAGATCAAGCAAACAAAACTAAAACACGATTTTTTAGTATTTTGAACCATGATTTACGAAGTCCTGTGTCTAATTTAATTCACTTTTTACACCTTCAAAAAGACAATCCAGAATTGCTTGACGAAGAAACTAAAAACAGAATGCAAGACAAAACAATCCTTGGTGCCGAAAATTTGTTGTCATCTATGGAGGATATTTTGCTATGGAGTAAAGGGCAAATGGAAAACTTTAAGCCACAGCCAAAAAAGATAACGATTCACCAATTATTTGAAGATAATAAAAAATTATTTTCAGATTATTTAAATATCAAATTTGAATACCATAATTCAAATGACATTGCCATTTTTACCGATGAAAATTATTTAAAGACAATTGTTAGAAACTTAACCAGTAATGCCATAAATGTTCTAAAAACGACTCAAAACCCTAGTATAGTTTGGAAAACCTGGCAAGAAAATAATCAATCGTTTTTATCTATAACAGATAATGGTCCTGGATCCGAAAAAGAACAATTCAGAGCCTTATATGATGATAAAGAAGTAGTTGGTATCAAAACAGGTTTGGGTTTACATCTCATTAGAGATTTAGCAAAATCTATTGATTGTGAAATCGATGTAGATAGTAAAATAGGAGCTGGAACAACTTTTGTTTTGAAATTTAAACCAATTTAGATAATTTAAATAAAATTCATAAACCCCATTAATGTTACTTTTCACTAATGGGTTTTTATTTGCAATTAATTTAATCTTTTGTAGATACTGTACTGAATTGCATATACAAACGGAACCGTAAAAAATATCCCTATGCAAAATGCAAAAATTCCAACTGCCGATAATATACCTCCAATTATCATTAACAATAAAACAACAAAAAAATTATTTAAAATACTTTTGTAACTCGTTTTTATAGCGCTGATAAAGTTTAAGTCTTTAAAAATTACTAACGGAATTGCGATAAACGTAAGAATAGATATACTGTAAGACACTATAAAACCTAATATTTCTCCTAAAGGAGTTGGTAAAATATATTTAAGAATTATATTTAACCCAATCGAAAACAAAGAAATAGTAGTAGTTGCCAATATAATATTGATGAATTGCGGACTGTTTACATAACTAAAAATCGAAGAAAAAGTAACTTCTTCGTTATGATCTGCATCATGAGCCATTTTTAGCATTCCTGCAATAAATGGACTTATTAAAACGGTGAACCCTACAATGACACCAAAATAAATTAACATTCCTTTTGCAGATAATGTTTCTGGGTTAAAATCTTTCATCAATTCTGGAAGTTTTTCCATATCAAAAAAATAACCAATTCCCATAATAGTAAACATCATTATGATTGACATTAGAAACATAAAAGCTAACCCGCCCATTAATGCTGTTTTTTTATAAATTTCAAAAGCATCATTAATTACTTCCCCTAAATCTAATGACTTTTTCGGGTTATTTATTTCTTCTATTTGAGGTTGTTCTGTATTCATTTTTTTTTTAAATTATAATTTATAATAAATTTCTTCGAATGGGATTCTAAAACGATCTCCATAAACGCCATGATCTTCACGAATTCCGCAACCAATAATCATATTTATTTCTGATGATGATGGTAATCCTAATATTTTTTTCACCCGTAATGAGTCAAAACCTTCCATTGGACAAGTGTCATAACTTATTGCTGACATGCTAAGCATAAAATTTTGAGCTGCTAATCCAGCACTTTTGTGAGCTACAATTCGCATATCACTTTGTCGAACTTGTCTGTAAATAGGCTTAAATAAACCAATGATTTGAAAGATAGCATATTTTATATATCCTATGATCCCTAGAAAATCAAAATATATTGTTGGAATTTTTTTTTTATAATAATTCATTGCAAATTTTTCTCTCTTTGAATATTCAGATTCTGGTTTATTACCATATTGGGATTTTAGAAATTCAATATTTGATTGAACTCTCTTTTTCCATAAATCTTTTCTAGCCACAATTACAACAATCTGTTGTGCTGTTTTTGCAGCATTTTGATCTAAACAAGCAATGGTAAGTTTTTGTAATATATCAGGAGAAGTAATATGGTAAAATTCCCAAAGTTGCATATTACTACTAGTTGCTGCTAATGATCCTAATTGAATACAATTTTTAACTTTTTGCTCGTCGATAGCTTCATTCTTAAAAACTCTAACAGATCTTCTATATTCTATTGCTTCACTTACCGTTTTTTCTTCATTTATAACCATCCTAAAAGTCTTTTTATTAGTTTTAGCTTGTTTTTGTATGGGGCATATCTTAGTGGTAAATCGAGCCAATTTCCTTTTCTAACAATAGCTTTTTTATGCGAAAAAGTATCGAAACTTAGTTTTCCGTGATAAGCTCCAATTCCGCTATGACCAACACCACCAAAAGGCAATCGACTATTGGAGAAATGAATGATAGTATCATTTACACAACCACCTCCAAAAGAATATTTAGTTAGAACCTCTTTAATAAATGATTTGTTTTCTGAAAAAATAAATAGTGATAGCGGTTTTTCGTATTTCGAAATAATTCTTTCAATATCTGCCTTCGATTCATAAGAAAGAATTGGTAAAATAGGTCCGAAAATTTCATCTTTCATCACTGGACTATCTAAACTTGGTTCGTCGAGTAGTGTAGGAGCGAGGTAAAAATCA
>NZ_JAYSSZ010000175.1:0-9858 GCF_043720215.1 Flavobacterium sp.
ATTTTTTTTAAATAACCCTTCAACCAAACATCTTACTATTGAAAACACGAACCCCTTTCGTTGTCTTTCTATTTTTGCTGAACACACATATTGTGATTTCGCAGGAATGGAAAAATTTTAAATCTTATCAGAAAGAAACAAATCAATCATCGCTTGCAGAAGGTTGTTGGCTAAAAAACAACAGGAAGCAGCATGATGCCGTTTGGAATAAAGCCAATTTGTTTAACCTCTCTGTAGAAAATGGAGATTTAAAGTATCAAAACATCAGTCAAATAAGGGATTTTTATATATGGTTTGATTTGGAAATAAAAAAACAAGGGCATAACATAAAATGGATCAAGACTGCTGGAATTGTGGCCGACCAGCTTTCAAAATTAGATTGTGGCTTTATTCGCATTTTTGTAGTTAGAAATAAAGAAATAGTAACATTTGCCAATGAAGGCTCTAAAAAAGTATTTGCATTCGCTTTTCCACAATTAAAGCACGTTTATTTTTCTGAAACAATACTTAAAGGCGGAGCTGCGAAAGACTGGGACAGGAATTATGGAATAAAAGAACAATGTATAATACTAGAACCTTTGTATGAGAAATTATCTAAAAAAGCCCTTTGGAAATTAGATAGAATGGCAAAAGGAAAAGGATTTTTTGTTTTTGGGGTTTCGAAAGAATGGAGATTTACAGGTAGTATTGAAGATTGTAAGGCTAGATTTGAGCATGGGATGAGTAAGAATGATTAGTAAATTATTTGTTAAATAAAACTGCCATCTTGTCAGATTTTTTGTTTTATACTATATTTGCCAAAGAATTTGACTTATGGAAAAGATTATTGAAGAAAACAAACAAGGAGAAAGTCTTGTTTTAGAAAATAAACCCGAAAACACCAAGAAACTTTTTATAGAGAGTTATGGTTGTGCGATGAATTTTTCGGACTCGGAAATTGTAGCCTCTATCCTTTCTGGAAATGGCTATAATACTACAAATGTATTAGAAGAAGCCGATTTGGTTTTGGTTAATACTTGTTCTATTCGGGATAAAGCAGAACAAACTATTCGCAAGCGTTTGGAGAAATACAATGCAGTAAAACGTATTAATCCAAAAATGAAAGTCGGCGTTTTAGGCTGTATGGCCGAACGTTTGAAAGACAAATTTCTAGAAGAAGAGAAAATTGTTGACCTCGTTGTAGGGCCTGATGCTTACAAAGATTTACCTAATTTATTAAATGAAGTTGAAGAAGGTCGTGATGCCATAAATGTGATTTTGAGCAAAGATGAAACCTACGGAGACATTTCGCCAGTTCGATTAATGAGCAACGGAATTACAGCCTTAGTTTCTATCACACGTGGATGCGATAATATGTGTACGTTTTGTGTAGTTCCTTTTACTCGAGGACGTGAGCGTAGTCGTGAACCACAAAGTATCATGGCTGAAATTCAAGATTTATGGGATAAAGGTTTTAAGGAAATTACGCTTTTAGGTCAAAATGTAGACAGTTATCTTTGGTATGGTGGAGGATTGAAAAAAGATTTCGCCAATGCGACTGAAATGCAAAAAGCTACTGCGGTAGATTTTGATCAATTATTAGAGATGGTTGCCGTTGGTTTTCCGAAGATGAGAATTCGATTTTCGACTTCAAATCCACAAGATATGCATGAAAGTGTATTGCATGTAATCGCTAAACATTCTAATATATGTAAGCATATTCATTTGCCTGTTCAATCTGGAAGTAATCGTATATTAAAGGAAATGAATCGTTTGCACACGCGGGAAGAATATATGATTTTGATTGATAAAATTAGAGCTATTATTCCAAACGCATCAATTTCGCAAGATATGATTGCTGGTTTTCCTACAGAAACAGAAGAAGATCATCAAGATACTATGAGTTTGATGGACTATGTAAAATATAATTTTGGTTATATGTACAGTTATTCTGAACGTCCAGGAACATTGGCTGGAAGAAAAATGGAAGACGACGTTACTGAAGAAACAAAAGCCAGAAGATTACAAGAAATTGTCGATTTGCAACAAAAACACGCTTGGTTACGTAGTGAAGAATTCATAGGTCAAACTGTAGAAGTTTTGGTAGAAAAAGTATCTAAAAAATCGACAGAAGAGTTTTCTGGAAGAAATTCGCAAAGCATTACTGTCGTTTTTCCAAAAGAGAATTATAAGATTGGAGATTTTGTAAATGTAAAGATTCAAAGTTGCACAAGTGGAACTTTAAAAGGAATTGCTGTTGGTTTGAGTGAGATGAATTAAAAAAATTTTAAAGTTTAAAGTTGTTTAATTATGGATAAAGAGATTATTATAAAGCCGAGTTTTATTTTCAAAGATTACTTTAAAGTTAATTTATTTTTGGTTTTGAACAAACCATTTTACTATGTCATCTTGCCTTTAAGCTTCTTATTCTTATGCTTTGACATTTATAATATGATTCAAGGTTCAAAAAGTTTCATCGAATTGTTCTATTTTCCTGATTTGATTTTCATTTTACTACCAATAGTAGTCTTATTTTCTACTTTTAGTATTACAAAAACAAGATTGTCTAATATTAAATTGAAAGAAAATATTTTCATTAAATTCAATAATGAATATATTGAAGATGTTGGAGAAAGCTTTAACATGAAATATTATTGGAAAGATATTTATAAATTAGTAGAAAAGAATGATTGGTTTTTAATTTACATAGATAAAAAATGTGCCAAAGTCATTAGAAAAGACGATCTAAAAGACAATCAATACAACGAATTAAAAGAACTTTTTAATTCATTAAACATAAAAAAGAGTTTAAAATAAATGCTTTGAGATTCTTCCTTCGTCAGAATGACAAGATTGTGAAGAAACTTTAAACTTTTAAACCTTAAACTTTTAAACCTTTTTAAATGGAAACAGTACAATCAATAAAACAGCGATTCGAGATTATTGGAAATGATCCTAAATTGAATCGTGCGATAGAAAAAGCTATTCAGGTTGCTCCTACTGATATTTCGGTATTGGTAGCAGGTGAAAGTGGCGTTGGTAAAGAAAGTATTCCTAAAATAATACATTCCCTTTCTCACCGAAAACACGGAAAATACATTGCTGTAAACTGTGGTGCTATTCCTGAGGGAACTATAGACAGTGAGCTTTTCGGACACGAAAAAGGAGCTTTTACTGGTGCAACTGGAACTCGTGAAGGTTATTTTGAAGTGGCTGATGGTGGGACTATTTTCCTAGATGAAGTGGGCGAATTACCGCTAACAACTCAAGTCCGCTTGCTTCGAGTTTTAGAAAATGGAGAATTTATAAAAGTAGGTTCAAGCCAAGTGCAAAAAACTAATGTTCGCATTGTGGCTGCAACCAATGTCAATTTATTTGATGCCATCGAAAAAGGAAAATTTCGTGAAGATTTGTATTACAGACTAAGTACTGTAGACATCTTATTACCTCCTTTGCGTGACCGAAAAGATGATATTCATTTACTTTTTAGGAAATTTGCTGCCGATTTTGCTCATAAATACAAAATGCCTCCTTTGAAATTAGATGACAATGCCGTTTCCGTTTTACAAAAATTTCGTTGGTCAGGAAACATTCGTCAGTTGCGAAATATGGCCGAACAAATTTCAGTTTTAGAAACCAATCGTGATATTTCGGGTACTACTTTATTATCTTACTTGCCGCAAGAAGGAAGTAATTTGCCTTCCGTTATTAAAAATAAAAAGTCAGAAAACGACTTTTCGACCGAAAGAGATATTTTATACAAAGTCCTTTTTGATATGAAAAGTGATTTGCACGATTTGAAAAAATTAACATTAGAATTGATGAAAAATGGTTCGGCAAAAGTGCAAGAAATCAACACTAATCTAATTCAGAAAATATACGGTTCTAAGGAAGCCGACAGTGAAATCTCGTTTGAAGAAGAACCAAGAAATACAGCCTTCACTAATCATAATGAAGATAATGATTTTGATGAAAATGAAGACGAATTTCAATTTGCAGAAACAATCGAAGAAGAAGAAATATTAAAATTAGAGCAACGCGAGATTGAAATGATCAAAAAATCGTTAGAAAAAAACAAAGGAAAACGCAAAGCTGCTGCAGATGAACTTGGTATTTCCGAAAGAACTTTATACCGAAAAATAAAACAATTTGACCTTTAATTGGCAATCAATAATTGACAATTGATAATTATTTGAATATCTTTGGCTCGAGCTTTAGTGAACTGGCAAAGCATTTTTTTTTAAAATAAAATGAATAAAATAAAATACATATTTTTAATTTCCTCCTTTTTTTTACTTCAAGGTTGTTCTGTTTATAACTTTACTGGAACAGGAAAAATTGATGCAAAAACGTTTCAAGTTGGTTATTTTCAAAATATTTCAGAATTAGTAGAACCTGGAATAGACCGAGATTTTACTCGCCGTTTACAGGATTTAATTCAAAATCAGACTAATCTAAATTTAATTTCGTCCGATGGTGATTTAGTATACGAAGGCGAAATTGTAGATTATAGAATAAGTCCAATGACTGCCACCGCTGATTTAACTGCTGCACAAAGTAGGCTATCAATAACAATAAATCTTAGATTTTCTAATAAAAATAAACCAGAAGAAGATTTTGAAAAACGCTTCTCTTTTTTTGACGATTTTCCAGGAAGTAATTTACCAACTGGTTCCCAACTAAAAAAATCTCTAGACTTGATTTTCGAGCGTATTTCGCAAGATATATTTAACGCTACATTAGCAAAATGGTAAAATAATGTTTATTTGTTTATTTGGTTATTTGGTTAACCGATTAAACAAATAACCAAATAAACTAAATGAACGTAACAGAATATACATACTTGATTAACAGGCCAGATGCCGTCAATGATAGACAGATTATTGCTTTGGAAAAAATTCTACACGATTTTCCTTACTTTCAAAGCGCAAGAAGTTTACATCTAAAAGGCATTTATAAACAGGATAGTTTCAAGTATAATACATCACTAAAAAAAACAGCCGCTTTTACAACAGATAGATCAATTTTGTTTGATTTAATTACTTCTGAAAATTTTATAGGGATCCAAAAAGGCTTTTTTGAGGAAAAAGAAGCCGAAATACATAATATAACAGTTGTAGATAGTACTATAATTGAAATCGTTACAGCAGAACCAGAAATTAAGGTTTTAATACCCGAAATTAATCCGCTTGAAAAATCGATTATTTCATCTATAAAAGAAGCCAATCAAGATCTTGAAGAAGAAATTACTATTGAAGAAGCTCAAGTTTCGACTATTGAAGAAAAATTAGAAATAGGAAAACCATTATCTTTTAATACAGCCGAAACACATTCTTTTCAAGAATGGTTACAATTAGCTAAAGTAAAACCAATAGTTAGAGAAGAAAATTTAGCTGAAAACAATAGCGAAGAAAATAATTTGTCATCAAAATTAGATATTATCGACAAATTTATAGAAGCCAATCCTAAAATTTCTCCTGTTAAAAAAGACATGTTAACGCCTATTTTTACTATAAAGGAAGAAGATAACTCTTATTTAATGACAGAGACTTTAGCCAAGGTTTATTTAGAACAAAAAAAATATAACAAAGCAATTCAAGCATATGAAATATTAATTTTGAAATATCCAGAAAAAATTACTTTCTTTGCAGACCGAATTTCGGATATAAAAACGTTACAACAAAATAATAATAGTTAAACAATGAGCACATTTACAATTTTTTTAGTTTTAATAACAATAGTTTGTTTCTTACTTATCGTAGTCATTATGGTTCAAAACCCTAAAGGTGGTGGGTTATCTTCTACATTAGGTTCAGCTCAAATGGGTGGTGTACAAAAAACGACTGACTTTTTAGATAAAAGCACATGGTACTTAGCGGGCGCATTAATCGTCTTGATTTTAATGTCAAGCTTAAGTTTTAATGGTGGAAATAGCGAAACTGGTTCAAAAATTATTGATGAGAGCACTATTACTGCTCCAGCAATTCCTACTGCACCACAAGCTGCTCCAACTGAAACAAAACCAACAGAAACTCCAGTTGCTACTGATGCTGCAAAACCAGCAACAGAAGAAGTTAAAAAATAGTTTCTTACGAAATATAAAATTAAAGTGCCAGCCTGTCAATGCTGGCATTTTTTATAAGAAAAATTGTCAGTTTTAATTGCTTGGCATAATTTCTGAAAAGACAATAACATCATTAAATAACAAAATTCATTTTATTATGACATTAAATATTAAACCACTTTCAGACAGAGTTCTTATCGAGCCTGTAGCTGCTGAAACAAAAACAGCTTCGGGAATTTTTATTCCAGATACTGCCAAAGAAAAACCACAAAAAGGAACTGTCGTTGCAATAGGAAACGGAAAAAAAGACGAACCACTTACAGTAAAAGTTGGCGATTCTGTACTTTACGGAAAATATGCAGGAACTGAATTGAAACTAGAAGGAAAAGATTATTTGATCATGCGTGAAGAAGATATTTTAGCAATCATCTAAACAAAACAAACGATTAATCAAATCAACAACCGAGCGATAACGAACGGATGAAATAAATAAACATTAAAATGGCAAAAGATATAAAATTTGATATAGAAGCACGTGACGGATTAAAACGTGGTGTTGATGCATTGGCTAACGCAGTAAAAGTAACTCTTGGACCAAAAGGTCGTAATGTAATTATTGGTAAAGCTTTTGGAGGACCAACCGTTACTAAAGACGGAGTTACTGTTGCCAAAGAAATAGAATTGAAAGACCCATTAGAAAACATGGGAGCTCAAATGGTAAAAGAAGTTGCTTCGAAAACCAATGATTTGGCTGGAGATGGAACTACAACTGCAACTGTATTAGCTCAAGCCATTGTAAAAGAAGGATTGAAAAACGTGGCTGCTGGTGCAAATCCAATGGATTTAAAAAGAGGTATAGACAAAGCCGTTGAAGCTATTGTTGCCGACTTGACCAAACAAGCAAAAGTAGTAGGAAGTGATTCTGAAAAAATAAAACAAATTGCTTCTATTTCAGCAAACAACGACGAAGTTATTGGCGAATTGATTGCTAACGCTTTCGCGAAAGTTGGAAAAGAAGGTGTTATCACTGTTGAAGAAGCTAAAGGAACTGATACTTATGTAGATGTTGTAGAAGGAATGCAGTTTGACAGAGGCTATCTTTCTCCTTATTTTGTGACCAATCCAGAAAAAATGGATGCAGAATTAGAAAGTCCATACATCCTTTTGTATGACAAAAAAGTTTCTTCTCTAAAAGAATTATTACCCGTTCTTGAGCCAGTTGCTCAATCAGGAAAACCATTATTAATTATTGCTGAAGATGTAGATGGCGAAGCTTTATCAACATTGGTAGTAAATAAATTACGTGGTGCACTAAAAATTGCTGCTGTAAAAGCTCCAGGTTTTGGTGACAGAAGAAAAGCAATGTTAGAAGATATTGCCATCTTAACTGGTGGAACTGTAATTTCTGAAGAAAGAGGTTTTACTTTAGAAAACACAACTATCGAAATGTTAGGAACTGCAAAAAGAGTAACTATCGACAAAGACAATACAACCATTGTAAGTGGTGCTGGCGAAGCCGATATGATTAAAAATCGTGTGAACCAAATAAAAGGTCAAATGGAAGCTTCAACTTCTGAATATGACAAAGAAAAATTGCAAGAACGTTTGGCTAAATTAGCTGGTGGAGTTGCCGTTCTTTATGTTGGCGCTGCTTCTGAAGTAGAAATGAAAGAAAAGAAAGACCGTGTCGACGATGCGCTTCACGCAACTCGTGCAGCAGTGGAAGAAGGAATTGTTGCTGGAGGTGGTGTCGCTTTATTGAGAGCTAAAAATGTATTAAAAGATATTAAAGCGGATAATGCTGATGAAGCAACAGGAATTCAAATTGTATCTCGTGCTGTAGAAGCTCCGCTAAGAACCATTGTAGAAAATGCAGGTTTGGAAGGTTCTGTAGTGGTTGCAAAAGTTGCTGAAGGAAAAGGTGATTTTGGGTACAATGCAAAAACTGACGAATATGTAGATATGCTGAAAGCTGGAATTATAGATCCTAAAAAAGTAACTCGTGTAGCGCTAGAAAATGCTGCTTCTGTTGCCGGAATGATCTTGACTACCGAATGTGCTTTAGTAGAAATAAAAGAAGAAAACGCAGGCGGAAACCAAATGGGTGGTGGCATGCCAGGCATGATGTAAGATTTTGCAAAGTGTCACAATACATAAAATCCGTCAAGAATGATTCTTGACGGATTTTTGTTTTTATGTTGTTTTGTCCTAAAATAGTGATACCTAAATACAACCGTGTTGTATTTCTAATAGATTTTTCTGATTATAATTTAAATTCTTTTTCAGATTTTATTTCTTGTCCTTTATATTCCACTTTCCAACCTACGGAATGGGTAACTAAAAGTATTTTTGAAAGCTCACTGATTAAACGATTCTTAGCATTCGATTTTAGAGTAGATTTTTCGATTTTTTTAGCTAAATCGGCTTTTACTTTTTTGGTGATCGCATTAAAATCGGCACCTGTAAATTCATTAAATTTACTTTGTTCCACATCGTAATACTGAATATCAGGGCTTATTTTTATTTCTTCTTTTGGAATAGAAATGATACGAATGCTTTTATTTTTCTCATCAATATCATATTGCATTTGGCGTAAATCATACATTACCAAAACATCAGAATTAGCAACAACTATTGCTTTCTTATCAAAAGAAATCAATCCAGCCATATAACTATCTTTATCTTTAAAAGTGAGCACTTGGGAGTAATGACCTTCTGTAACAACCAGTTTTCCAACACTTTTTATTTGCTCTTGTATGAGATTGGAATTGTATTCGGTCGAGCTTTCACTATCTGAAGTAAAAAATTTATAGGTGAAAAAGCCTAAAATAAGGATGAGTAAGCCGAAAAACAATTTCTTATACAAGTTGATCATAATGAGAACAATTAAAACTTCATAAATGGATATCCTGAAGCTAATATATTGATTTTTTGATTCAAATTCTCTAAAAATTTTACATGCCTTTCGGATTCTGGATTAAAAGGTTTATGATGCAATGCTTTCTGAATGTCGCAAACTTGCTGCATTATGATAAATTCTTTTTCATCGACATAATTCTCAAAAAAACGAATCCAAATATAATCGATCGCGGTTTGGTTTGGATGCAACATATCTTGAGCATAAAAACGGTAATCACGAAGTTCGTCCATCATGATTTCGTAGGAAGGAAAATAATTAACAATTGATAATTGACAATTAACAATTTGATGAATTGCAGTTATTAAATGTGATTTACTCAACGTATTTTCTGCAAAACCATCTTTGATATGTCGAACTGGAGAAACCGTGAAAATAAATTTTACTTCTTTATTTACTTCCCTTATTAATGTAATTATGTTTTGTAAACTTTCTTGAATTTTTTCTACCGAAAGCAATTCTTTTGCAAACTGTTTCTGAGGTACTTTATGACAATTAGCTACAATTTCGTTGGTTTCTATATTTCTGTAAATCCAAGCCGTGCCTAGCGTGATAATGATATGCGTGGATTTGGTTATTTGGTTATTTGTGGAATCGATTAATTCATTTAAAGTTTTTAGAAACTCTTCTTTATTTGGATTCAATAATTCCGAATGGACTTCATAACAATGCCACGCTTCGTTATGATAAAAAATATCGTTTTCTGTGAAATAGTTTTTATGAATACTTCTAAGAATCAATTTTTCTAAAGAAACGGGATTAAAAATAATTCCAAAAGGATTCACCAAATTATCAAACTTAAAATATTCTAATTTCTTAGCCATATTTTCGGCAAAACAAGAACCCAAAGACATAATTCTAGAATTGTAATCTATTAGATTATTGCTTTTAGAAATAG
>NZ_JAYSSZ010000176.1:0-9849 GCF_043720215.1 Flavobacterium sp.
TTTATGTAAAAGAACTTAGCCAAGGTATAGATGATAATCAGGCTAGGTTGTTAGGAGATAATGAGTATTTGATAAAATTTTCTTTCACTCCTAACGAAAAAATGCCTTCTTTTGTATCTGAAGAATTGTTGAAAGAATATATGTTAAAGTATCCTATGAAGGCAAATGGACTGATTGAGTTAGTTATTGATAATGAACTAGTATATAGCGTTCAAATAATAAATGGTGCAAAATTTAATGAAATAATTAAAGAAGCTTCCTTTAATAAAGCATATCCATGTACACTTACTGGAATAAGAACCTGTGCCGTTGACGGTATACGTAATCAAAATTGGTTTGATATGACTAATTGTGTTCTTGAAGGAATTGGATGTGTAGCGAACTGGTACGGCTCTTGTATTGCAGATAATTGTTAACTTAATTAATAATCGTATGAAATATTATTTTTTAGCTTTTAAAAACATCTTTAATTTTAAAGATGAAGCAAATTTAAAGGAATTTTGGTTTTTCTTTATTATTAACATATTAATAAGTGGTGTAGTAGCCTATATATGCAAAAAACTGGCATTACCAGATTATGTGTTTACTATATATAGAACAGTAATGATATTGGTATTGGTATCTGTAGGTTTTAGAAGATTAAAAAATGCAGGTTATTCAGGGTGGTTGTTTTTAATTCCAATAATAAATCTTGTTTTTGCTTCGATGCCACAAAAAGAAGTTAAAAAGGTGTAGTTTTTATAAAATGAATAATATACTTAAAGAAAGATAACTAAAAAAGAATCAGTTTAGTATCACTTGATTTCTTGAAATAAGAGCCGCTTCAATCAAAAAAGATGAAGCGGTTTTTGTTTAAATCAGCTTTAACCATTTCTCGTTTTTAACCGTTGTAACTTAAACTAAAAAAATACTATCTTTACCCATTAAACGTTTTATTAAAAGTAGTTCCGTAATGGAGCAATCAATATATATTCAATTATGGCATGTACAAGTTGTTCAACTTCCGATGGTGGAGCACCAAAGGGGTGTAAAAATAATGGGACTTGCGGCACCGATAGCTGCAACAAATTAACTGTTTTCGATTGGCTTTCTAACATGACTTTACCAGGAGGACAAGCTCCTTTTGATTGTGTGGAAGTTCGTTTTAAAAACGGAAGAAAAGAATTTTATCGAAATACTGAAAAATTAACCCTTAGTATTGGAGATATTGTAGCTACTGAAGCTTCTCCAGGACATGATGTGGGAATTGTAACTTTAACAGGAGAATTGGTTAAAGTGCAAATGAAGAAAAAAGCAGTAAATCACGAAGGTGAAGTGGCTAAAATATACCGAAAAGCATCTCAAAAAGACATCGATATTTGGAGTACAGCTCGAGATAAAGAAGAACCTATGAAGGTTCGTGCTCGTGAAATTGCAATAGGTTTAAAACTGCAAATGAAAATTTCTGATATCGAATTTCTAGGCGATGGATCTAAAGCTACATTTTATTACACGGCCGAAGATAGAGTCGATTTTAGACAGTTAATCCGTGATTTTGCTTCTGCATTTAGCACAAGAGTCGAAATGAAACAAGTAGGTTTTCGCCAAGAAGCTGCTCGTTTAGGAGGAATTGGATCTTGTGGTCGTGAGTTGTGTTGTTCTACTTGGCTGACGGATTTCAGAAGTGTAAATACATCAGCAGCACGTTACCAACAATTGTCATTGAATCCTCAAAAATTAGCAGGACAATGTGGGAAACTAAAATGTTGTTTGAATTATGAGTTAGATACTTATATGGATGCGCTGAAAGATATTCCAGATATGGAAACCAAACTTTCTACCGAAAAAGGCGATGCAATTTGCCAGAAAATAGATATTTTTAAAGGATTAATGTGGTTTGCTTACATAGGAAATTTTGCACAATGGCATATTCTTAAAGTAGCTCAGGTTAAAGAAATTATGGATCAAAATAAGCAAAAAATAAAAGTGGCAGCACTAGAAGATTTTGCAATCGAAATTGAAAAACCAGCAGTCGAGAAAACTTTTCAAAATGCGATGGGACAAGATAGTTTAACTCGTTTCGATCAGCCTAAAAAGAGCAACAACAAGAAATCGAATAAAAATCGTCGCCCAGAAGTTGCTGGTAAAGAGAAAAACCCAAACGCAGCACCAAAGGTGATTCAAAAAATCACTCCAAATTCAAACCAAAATAAACCAAACACAAACGGTCCAAAAATTAGAAATGAGAAAAAAGATTCTAACCAATAGTTTTTTATTGTTTTTTGTTGCTTTTGGATTTATTTCATGCGACAAATCTCAAGTTTTCGATGAATATTATACTTTTGAAGATGGCTGGAAAAAGAACAGTATTGTCAATTTTACTTTCGAACAAGAAGCATCAAAAAAGCCATATAATATGTTCATAAACATTCGTAACAACGATGATTATGAGTTTAGTAACTTATTTCTAATAGTAAAACTAGAACAACCAGAGGGTTTGATAAAAGTAGATACTTTAGAATATCAAATGGCAAACCCTGACGGGACTTTGCTTGGAGAAGGTTTTTCGGACATAAAAGAAAGTAAATTGTGGTATAAGGAAAAAATGCTGTTTCCTAAAAAAGGAAAATACAAACTCTCTATCCAACAAGCCGTTAGACAAACAGGAAAAGTAAAAGGAGTCGAAAAACTAGAAGGAATTACCGAAATAGGATTTAGAATAGAATCGTTAGAAAAATAAAAAAATGACACAAAAACTGAATACTCGTAAGCCAGATTATTCACAATATGTGAAAAAATTTTGGAAATATTTCTTCCTTGCTTTTGGCGGAATATTGTTATTTTTCCTATTTGCTTCATGGGGACTTTTTGGATCCATGCCATCATTCTCTGAGTTAGAAAATCCAGAATCTAACTTAGCCACCGAAATTATTTCTTCAGATGGAGTAACTCTTGGTAAGTTTTATAATGAAAATAGAACACCTATAAAATATTCCGATTTACCCAAACATTTAGTCGATGCGCTAATATCTACAGAAGACGAACGATTTAGAGAACATTCAGGAATCGACGGAAGAAGAACCTTGAGCGCTTCATTAAGTTTAGGTAGTCGAGGCGGAGCAAGTACACTAACTCAACAATTAGCCAAATTACTTTTTCACGGGGAAGGATCAAAATTTTTGCCTTTTAGAATTGTTCAAAAAATAAAAGAATGGATTATCGCTATTCGTTTAGAGCGTCATTATACTAAAGATGAAATCATTGCGATGTACCTTAATAAGGCCGATTTTATTAATACTGCCGTAGGAATTCGTTCAGCAGCAAAAGTATATTTTGCTAAAGAGCCAAAACAACTAACGGTCGATGAAGCAGCCATGCTAGTAGGAATGCTAAAAAACCCATCGCTATTCAATCCGTTGCGAAGAGAAGAAAAAGTAAGAGATCGTAGAAATGTGGTTTTGAAACAAATGGAAAAAAATGGTTGTTTGTCGAAATCAGCTAAAGAAAACTTTCAAAGCAAACCCATAAAACTTACTTTCTCACCCGAAAAATATAATGAAGGATCTGCAACCTATTTTAGAGAGTATCTGCGTGAGTATATGAAAAAATGGGCACAAGAAAATAAAAAAGAAGACGGTTCCGATTATAATATTTATTCAGACGGTTTAAAAATTTACACCACTATCGATTCTAGAATGCAATTATATGCGGAAGAATCCGTAAAGGAACATCTAAAAAATCTGCAAGAAGAATTTTTCTTAGAAGCCAAACAGAACAAAACAGCTCCTTTTATTAGAATCACACAGCCAGAAATAGACAAAGTGATGGATCGCGCTATGCGAAACACAGAACGTTGGCGAATTATGTCTGACCAAGGGAAAGAAGAAGAAGAAATCATTAAATCATTCCGTATCAAAACAAAAATGACCGTTTTTACTTGGGATGGTGATAAAGATGTCGAAATGACTCCTATGGATTCTATCCGATATTACAAACATTTCTTACAACCAGGCATGATGTCTATGGAGCCACAAACTGGACACGTAAAAGTATGGGTTGGAGGTGTCGATTATCGCTATTTTCAATACGATCACGTAGGATTAGGAGCACGTCAAGTAGGATCTACATTCAAACCATTTGTGTATGCAACCGCGATCGAACAATTAGGAATGTCACCTTGCGATACTATTATTGACGGTCCATTTATGATCCGAAAAGGGAAACATAATGTGACCGAAGATTGGGAGCCAAGAAACTCTGACGGAAAATACCGAGGAATGGTAACACTCAAAAAAGCATTGGCAAACTCAATCAATACGGTTTCTGCAAAACTAATAGACAAAACAGGACCAGACGCCGTAATAACACTAGTAAGAAAATTAGGAGTAAACACAGAAATTCCTTCGCAACCCTCTATTGCATTAGGAGCAGTTGATATAACAGTTAAGGATATGGTGGCTGCGTATAGTACATTTGCTAACCAAGGAATTTACTTAAAACCACAAGTAATTACAAAAATAGAAGACAAAAACGGAAACGTTATATACGAACCAAAACTAGAATCTAAAGACGTTCTTAGCAAAGATATTGCATATGCAGTAATCAAATTATTAGAAGGTGTTACAGAAACTGGTTCTGGAGAAAGACTAAGAAATACTGGCTCTGGAGGTTATGCCTACAAACGTGTAACAGGTTATCCGTACGGATTTACAAACCCAATTGCAGGAAAAACTGGAACAACACAAAACCAGTCAGACGGTTGGTTTATGGGAATGGTGCCTAATCTAGTAACAGGTGTTTGGGTAGGAAACGAAGATCGTTCGGCACATTTCCGTACCATTGCAAACGGACAAGGAGCCACAATGGCATTGCCAATCTGGGGATTATTTATGAAAAAATGTTATGCTGACGTAAATTTACACATATCCAAAGAAAAGTTTGAGCGTCCTAAAGAATTAAACATAAACGTAGATTGTTTCTCAGAACCAAGAAGAGTAATTCGCGACACTATCGCTCGTGATTCGACAGCCGTAAAACCTGAAGAAGAACAAAATACAGACGAGTTTGGTATTTAATTTTGGGAGCTAATCCTGCTATTCGTTCCAATCTTTTTTCTATACCTGACAGGTTTTTAAAACCTGTCAGGTATAGAAAAAAGGATTTTCACTACTATCAGGGCTAGGGCAAAAAGGTAAAAACAAGCATTAAAACAAAATGTAAGTCAAATGATAAACAAAAAAGTAAATAATGTTCAAGAAGCATTGCAAGATATAAAAGACGGACAAACCATCATGTTAGGTGGTTTTGGTCTTTGCGGAATACCTGAAAACTCTATTGCCGAACTGGTAAAAAAAGATATAAAAGAACTAACCTGTATTTCTAACAATGCAGGAGTAGACGATTTTGGTCTAGGATTATTATTGCAAAAACATCAAATCAAAAAAATGATTTCTTCTTATGTGGGAGAAAATGCAGAATTCGAACGCCAAATGTTATCAGGAGAACTCGACGTAGAACTCACACCACAAGGTACTCTTGCTGAAAAATGCCGAGCAGCACAAGCAGGAATACCAGCATTTTTTACCCCAGCAGGTTACGGAACCGAAGTTGCCGAAGGAAAAGAAGCAAGAGAATTTAACGGAAAAATGCACATTATGGAACTCGCTTATAAAGCCGATTTTTCAATTGTAAAAGCATGGAAAGGAGACACGGCTGGAAATCTAATTTTTAAAGGAACAGCTAGAAATTTTAATTCTTGTATGGCCGGAGCAGCAAAAATTACTATTGCCGAAGTTGAAGAATTGGTGGAAGCAGGAACATTAGATCCAAACCAAATTCACATTCCAGGAATTATGGTCAATCGTATTTTTCAAGGGGATAAATTCGAAAAAAGAATCGAGCAACGCACCGTTAGAACTAGATAATTATGGCTTTAGATAAAAATCAAATTGCAAAAAGAATTGCACAAGAAGTGCAAAATAATTACTTCGTTAATTTAGGAATTGGAATTCCAACTTTAGTGGCAAATTATGTTCGTGAAGATATTTCGGTCGAGTTTCAAAGCGAAAATGGAGTTCTAGGAATGGGACCATTCCCTTTTGAAGGTGAAGAAGATGCAGATATTATTAATGCAGGAAAACAAACCATTACGACATTGCCGGGAGCAAGTTTCTTCGATTCAGCTTTTAGTTTTGGTATGATTCGTGCACAAAAAGTAGATCTAACTATTCTTGGTGCTATGGAAGTTTCAGAAAACGGCGATATTGCCAACTGGAAAATACCAGGAAAAATGGTCAAAGGAATGGGAGGTGCAATGGATTTAGTAGCTTCTGCCGAAAACATTATTGTGGCTATGATGCATGTAAATAAAGCAGGAGAATCTAAGATTCTAAAAAAATGTACATTACCTCTTACTGGTGTTGGTTGTGTAAAAAAAGTAGTAACCGAACTAGCAGTTTTAGAAATAACACCAAAAGGATTTAAACTTTTAGAACGCGCTCCTGGAGTTTCTGTAGATGAAATAACAAAAGCGACCGAGGCGACATTAATTGTAGAAGGAGAAATACCTGAAATGACAATATAAATAAATATTTACTTGTTAAAAGTAAAAAAAGCAACACTTATTCGTGTTGCTTTTTTGTTTTAAACAACTTGTTTTCAGATTATTTATGAAATTTGTATTTTATCGATTTTTATTTACTTTTTATCGATTTTATTAAATAAAATGTAAAATAAATTAAAAATATACAAATTATTAGCAATAATTTAATAGATTCGTTTTTAGTTTTTTTTAAAAAAACTTTTTTAAAAATTTTTAGACAGAATAATTTTGTGTTTAAATTTTAACAAGATATGAGGGAAAACCATAAAATTATTTAAAAAAACATAAATAATTTTACATTTTTAGAATACTAACCAACCAAAAAACCAATTAATTATGAAAAAACAATTTAGAGGTATTGCCTCGGTTTTTGCAATGTCCTTATTTGCACTATCCAGTTTCGCTCAAGAAACTGATAAAAACGTAAATCAAAAATCGTCAGACGAAAATGGATTGCCAAATCTTATTACATTCAATGAAAAATCAACTTATAAAAGTTCTGATTTTCAACAAATCTTTAAAGATCAATTAGGCCTAAAATCAAATCAAAATTTCTCAAAAATTAAAAACGAATCAGATCCACAAGGATTCACTCATGAGAAATTTCAATTATTCCATCAAGGAATTAAAGTAGAGTTTTCAACCTATACATTACACTCAAAAAACGGAAAATTAGCTTCTATGAGTGGTGAATTTTACAATATAAACAATGTAAATACAGCACCATCTTTATCAGCTGAAGCTGCTTTTAATAAAGCGGTAAGTTATATCGGTGCGAAAAATTATTTGTGGGAAAATCAAACTGATGCGGCAAATCTTGGTTATCAAAAGCCACAAGGGGAGTTGGTTCTATTACCAGTCACTCCAGAATACGGTCAAAAACGAACTGCAGACAATCTCCGTTTGGCTTACAAATTCGATATATTTGCTACAAATCCTATGAGTCGTGGCGATCTGTACATAGATGCAAATACCGGAGAAAAGTTGTTTTATAATGCAATTATAAAACACTTAGGTGATTATAGCCATGGTAAATCTCACGGTTTTAGTGAAAAAATTTCAAAAAGCAACCAATCAAACATAGCAATAGTAGCAGCAAATGCAGCAACTCGTTATAGCGGAACACAATCTATTCAGACTTTATTGAGCGGTTCTTCATATATCTTGTCAGATAATACTCGTGGTAATGGAGTGCAAACTTTCAATTCTTCAAGAACGGCTACTTACCCAACAACAAATTTTACCGACGCAAATAATGACTGGACAGCGGCTGAGTTTAACAATACAAATAAAGACAATGGAGCTTTAGATGCACACTGGGGAGCTGAAAAAACATATGATTATTTTAAAAATGTTCATGCAAGAAATAGTTTCAACAATGCAGGAGCAGCTATAAAAAGTTATGTTCATTATAACTTAATTGCTGCGGGTTATCCTGACAATAATAATGCTTTCTGGAACGGAAGTGTCATGACTTATGGAGATGGAAGCGGAACAGGAGGGTTTGATATATTAACTTCTGTGGATGTTGCTGCACACGAAATAGGACATGCCGTTTGTTCAAACACAGCAAACTTAACCTACCAAAATGAATCTGGCGCAATGAATGAAGGATTTTCAGACATTTGGGCAGCTTGTGTAGAGTTTTATGCAGCACCTACAAAATCAACTTGGTTAATAGGTGAAGATATTGAAAGAAGATCTGGTCATACAGCTTTGCGTTCTATGAGCAATCCAAACGCCGAAGGTCAGCCAGATACCTATAAAGGAACTAGTTGGTATGCAGGAACTGCTGATTCAGGAGGAGTACATACTAATTCAGGAGTGTTAAACCATTGGTTTTATATTCTTTCTATTGGAAAATCGGGAACTAACGACAAAGGAAGTGTATTTAATGTAACTGGAATCACAATAGACAAAGCAGCTAAAATAGCATATCGTTTAGAAAGTGTTTACCTAACAGCAAATTCTACTTATGCAAATGCAAGAACATCAGGGATTCAATCAGCAATCGATTTATACGGAGCTGGTTCTGCCGAAGTTATTGCAACTACAAATGCATTTTACGCAGTAGGAATTGGAGCAGCTTATGCTGGTTCTGCCGACACTGTTGCACCATCAACACCAGCTAGTTTAGCAGCTTCTGGAACAACAGCTTCTTCTACAAATTTATCTTGGACAGGCTCTACAGATAATGTTGGAGTTACTGGATACAACGTTTATAATGGAACAACATTAGCGACAACTGTTGTTGGAACTACTGCAACTATTTCTGGACTTACTGGTTCTACTGCTTATACATTTACTGTAAAAGCAAAAGATGCAGCGGGTAATCTTTCAGCTGCAAGCAATGCAGTAAGCGTTACAACTCTAGCGGGTTCTGCGGTTACTTATTGTACTTCTGCAAGTACAAATACAGCTGATGAAAAAATAGGAAAAGTTGTTTTAGGGTCTATAAATAATACATCAACTGGAACAGCTGGTTATGAAAACTTTACTGCTTTATCTACTAACCTAGTTAGATCTACTGCTAATACAATTACTATAACACCATCTTGGACATCAACAGTTTATTCTGAAGGCTATGCAGTTTGGATTGATTATAACAAAAACGGATTATTTACAGATGCTGGAGAATTAGTTTTCTCTAAAGCAGCTTCAACGGCAACACCAGCTACTGGATCATTTACTATTCCTGCGGCTGCAACATTAGGAGCAACTAGAATGAGAGTTTCTATGAAATATAATGCAATTCCTGCAGCTTGCGGATCATATACTTATGGTCAAGTTGAAGATTATACTGTAAATATTACTGCTGCATTTGCTATAACAGCAACAAGTGAGGTAAGTAATATTACGGAAGCTTTATCTTTCAATTTATATCCTAATCCTGTTGAAAATACATTGAATGTTTCTGTAATTGATAACAGAAAAACAACATTTAGAATTTATAATATGATTGGACAAGAAGTAAAATCTGGAAGTGTAAACCAAAACGAAATTAGTGTTGCTAATCTAGGTTCAGGAATGTATATTTTTGAAATAAATGATGGTCAGAAAACGATGACTAAGAAATTTGTAAAAAAATAATATTATAATATTAAAACTAAAATGCCACGCTAAAGCGTGGCATTTTTTATTACTTAAGTTTCGTTTGAGTGAGTTTTTTAACCGATGCAGCTTGTCCGTATTCATATTTTTCCAAAAAAGGATAAATAGTTTCTGGAAAACTAACCCAAGGATTTACACCAAGATACAATTCTTTTAGA
>NZ_JAYSSZ010000177.1:0-3515 GCF_043720215.1 Flavobacterium sp.
GTATAAGGCAAAGCTGCCGTAATCGTATATCTTTTAGGATTCTGAATCATAGTTTCTTGTAATAAAGTTGCAAAAATAAGCAATAGAATTTTTATTTGAAGCTATTCCCGCTATTCGTTGCAATCTTTTTTTCGGCAAAAAGCCTCAAAAAAGGATTTCCACTACTATCGGGGCTAAAAAATCGGTATAAATCAGTAATATCCATGTCATCTGTGTGCCAATAAAAAATAACTTTTATACATTTGTCATTAGAGCATTCAAAATAAAATGAAAAAAATAGTTACCATACTTTTACTTTTTACCCTTTCAAACATTCATTCCCAAACCAAAATGATAACACCACCATATTTAAAAAAAGGCGATACCATTGCTATAGTTGCCACCGCTCGTAAAAACATTGATGACAATCTAAAATTTGCCAAAGATTTACTCACCAGTTGGGGATTAAATGTAAAAATAGGAAGTACAATAGGACTCGATTTAAACCAATTGGCGGGAACCGACGAGCAACGCGCTGCCGATTTTCAAAACCAAATGGACAACGAAAATGTCAAAGCAATTTGGTGTGTTCGTGGTGGTTACGGCACGGTACGCATGCTTGATTTGTTAGATTTTACAAAATTTAAACAAAATCCAAAATGGATTATTGGTTTTAGTGACGTAACTGTTTTGCACAACCATTTGAACACGATGGGTTATAAATCTATTCACGGAATAATGCCTGTGAGCTCAAAAGCCACTAAAGAGGCCAAAGAAACTTTGCGAATTGCCTTGTTTGGTGACCGCTTAGAATATGATATCTTACCACATCCTATGAATCGTTTTGGGAAAGCTTCGGGAGAGTTAGTTGGTGGAAATCTATCAATTTTATATAGTTTGATGGGCTCAAAATCGGCAATAAACTGCGATGATAAAATTCTTTTTATGGAAGATCTCGACGAATATTTGTATCATATAGATCGAATGATGATGAACTTGCAACGCAATGGTTGTCTAGAAAGCATCAAGGGAATTATTGTGGGATCTATGACAAAAATGAAAGACAATGATATTCCTTGGGGAAAAAACGCCTTACAAATTATTGAAGATGTGACTAAAAAGTACAATATTCCTATTATTTATGATTTTCCGGCAGGACATATTCAAGACAATCGTGCCTTGATTATGGGAAGTAAAATTTCAATCGATGTAAATAATGAATGTAGTAAAGTGTTTTTTGAATAATTTAAAGTAAAGTTGTCATTTCGACGAAGGAGAAATCTCATAATACGAACAATTTGATGAGATTTCTACTTCGTCGAAATGACAAAAGGAATAATAATTATGGCTGAACACAACGAACTCGGAAAACTCGGTGAAGACCTTTCGGTTGAATTTCTTCAAAAAAACGGATACACCATTCTAGAAACCAATTGGACTTTCCAAAAAGCGGAAATAGATATTATTGCTCAAAAAGAAAATGTGTTGGTCATTGTTGAAGTAAAAACACGTTCATCAATAGATTTCGGTTCTCCTCAAGATTTTGTAAAACCTGCTAAAATTCAGCTTTTAGTAAAAGCAGTTAATGAATATGTGATTTCGAACGATTTAGATTTAGAAATTCGTTTCGATATTATTGCGGTTTACAAAGAAGGAAAAGAATTTAAAATCGAACATTTAGAAGATGCTTTTTATCATTTTTAGTTAAAAAACACTTATTTTTTGAACCATATAAAAAATTTAAGAATATATAAGTTCTGTTAATTTTAGTAAACACAAAAGTCACAAAAGTTTTTCTTTTCTTTTGTGACTTTTGTGTTTAAAAGCAATAAAATTACGGCGCAGGATTTGGAATTAATTCCTGAATTTTATTTATTTCTTCTAAGACAGCATCGGTTAGCATCACATCGAAAGCATTAATATTTTCTTCTAATTGGTCTATACTTGTTGCGCCAATAATCGTTGAAGTTACAAATTGCTGATGATTTACAAATGCAAGCGCTAATTCGGTTACTGTTAATCCGCAATCGTGCGCTAAATCTTGATACATTTTTGTTGCTTTAAAGCAATTTTCATTAGTATATCTCACAAAATTTGGGAATAATCCAAGACGAGAATTGGCTTGAATTCCATTTAAATGTTTTCCTGATAAAAACCCGAAACCTAAAGGAGAATAAGCTAATAATCCCACATTCTCACGCATGCAAATTTCTGACAAACCTACTTCGAACAAACGATTTAATAAAGAATATGGATTTTGAATGGTAGCGATTTTTGGTAAATTATGTTTCTCGTTTTCCATCAAAAAACGCATAACTCCCCAAGGATTTTCGTTAGAAACTCCAATGTGTTTTATTTTTCCTTCTTTTATTAATCCATCAAAAATGGTTAAAATATCAAAAATAGAATCTTTCCATTGGTCGTCTATTTTAGACAAGCCACGTTGTCCGAACATATTCATGATACGTTCCGGCCAATGCATTTGGTACAAATCGATATAATCAGTCTGAAGATTTTTTAAACTTAAATCGACAGCTTCGTGTATGTTTTTTTTAGAAAAATCTAATGGCTCACGTATGTAACCCATACCACGATTGGGTCCAGCTATTTTTGTAGCTAAAACTATGTTTTCTCTTTTGCTTTGACCTATTTTATTAATCCAAGAACCTATATGTCTTTCGGTACTTCCAAAAATATGTTCGTTTCCTCCAATTGGATACATTTCGGCAGTATCGATTAAATTAATTCCTTTTTCTATAGCGAAATCTAACTGCGAATGGGCTTCATTTTCAGTATTTTGATTACCAAAAGTCATGGTGCCTAGGCAAATCGTACTAACTTTTAGATTGGTGTTTGGAAGTGTGGTATATTTCATTTTCTTGAAAAGGTACTGAGGTTCTGATCCCGAGGATTCGGGAGCAAAGGTACAAAGGTTTTTTTAAAAAGGCACTAAGGTTTTAAGGCACTAAGGTGCAAAGGTTTTTTGAAAAATTTAAAAAAGAAAAAGGCTCTAAGAAAAACTTAGAACCTTTGTATCTCAGAACCTTTGTGCCTCTAAATATCATTCAACATTTTAGAAATTTCATCTAATTTTGGAGTCAAAACAATTTCGATTCTTCTGTTTTTTGCTTTACCTTCAGGCGTATCATTACTCATTAATGGTGAGAATTCTCCACGACCAGCAGCAGTAAGATTTTGTTTGTTTATTTTTGCATTTTCACCTAAAATATTCACAATAGAAGTAGCTCTTTTTGTAGATAAATCCCAGTTATTTTCTATTTGACCTACGGCGCCACCAAACTTATCATTATCAGTATGACCTTCTATTAATACTGAAATATCTGGATTGTCGCCCAACACTTTTCCTACAGCTACAACCGCTTTTTTACCTTCGGCGCCCACAGCCCAACTTCCAGATTCGAAAAGCAATTTATTTTCCATAGAAACATAAACTTTCCCGTCTCTCTGTTCTACAGTAAGTCCCTTGCCTTCAAATGCTTTTAACGATTTAGACAACGTTTCTTTTAGTTTTTTCA
>NZ_JAYSSZ010000178.1:0-9825 GCF_043720215.1 Flavobacterium sp.
GAATAAATATAAATTAATAATTAAGATATATTTAAGGTTTTGAGAATAGTTCATAAGTCGTATTTTTGTCGAAGTTTTTTAAATGGCAGATTGTATTAATTACGAAAAACGTAGTAAAATCAATACCTAATTTAGATGTTAATCATTTAATATATGAAAAAAGTGGGTAACCATAAATCGATTTCAAGGATAATAACGCTTAGTTTAGCGTTTGTATTGTCTATTTCCTCAAGTTCTTTTGCACAAGATGCTGCGCCAGTCGCAACTACAGCCATTGCTCCAACTGCTGGAGGAGATGCTGTGCAAGGAAAAGCCCTTTTTAATGCAAATTGCGCGGCTTGTCACAAGCTAGATGCTAAAATGACTGGGCCTGCTCTGCGTGGCGTAACTGCAAAATACGACAAAGCATGGTTGTATAAATGGGTAAAAAACAGTTCGGCACTTATTGCTTCAGGTGATGCAGATGCTGTAAAAGTTTTTAACGAAAACAACAAGTCTGTAATGACTGCTTTCCCACAATTATCAACTGCTGATGTAGATAATATCTTAGCATATACCGATACTAAAATTGAAACTCCGTCAACACCATTGCCGGGAACAGCAGCGCCAAGTGCTTCTGATGGAATGTCAAGCCACTTAATTTTAGGATTGTTAGCAGGTATTTTAGCTATTCTAGTTGCTATGTTGTTTATGGTAAACAATGTGCTGAACAAAATTGCAAAAGCAAATGGTATTGAGGTAGCTGAAAAAGCAAAATCGATGCCTATCTGGAAAGCATTTGCTAAAAATCAGTTTTTAATATTGGTTACAGTGATATTCTTAATGTTAACGAGTGCATTCTTTGTTTATGGTTATTTATCTCAAATAGGTGTCGATAAAGATTATGCGCCAATTCAGCCAATACACTATTCACACAAAATTCACGCTGGAGAAAATGGTATCGATTGTAAGTACTGTCACTCATCTGCAAGAACAAGTAAGAATGCTGGAATTCCTTCCTTAAATGTTTGTATGAATTGCCATAAAAATATTTCTGAATTTGCAGGAAGTAAAGATTCAATTTATGATTATTCGAAAGAATTTTACACAGGTGAGATTCAAAAATTATACAGCGCAGTTGGTTGGGATAAAACAACTCAGAAGTATACTGGAAAAACACAACCAGTAAAATGGGTTAGAATTCATAACTTACCTGATTTTGTTTACTTCAATCACTCACAACACGTAACTGTTGCAGGAATTGAATGTCAAAAATGTCACGGACCAGTTGAGACGTATGAAATCCAAAGACAATTTGCTCCACTTACAATGGGTTGGTGTATAAACTGTCACCGAGAAACGGATGTTAAAGTTGAAGGAAACGATTATTACAAAAAAATTCATGAAGAACTTTCTAAAAAATATGGTGTAGACAAATTGACTGCAGCGCAAATGGGAGGTTTAGAATGTGGTAAATGCCATTACTAAAAAAGTTAAATGGTTAATCGTTAACCTAAAACTAAATGACGAATAAACAAATTACCGAATAAACGAATAAACGAATAAGAAAATATGTCATCAAACAAAAAATACTGGAAAAGTGTTGAAGAACTAAACGAAAATAGTTCTATTGTTGAGACGCTTAGAAATAACGAATTTGTGGAAGAAATTCCAACAAATGAATTTTTAGGTGATGCTGCTACTTTAGCTACATCTTCTACAACACGTCGTGACTTTCTTAAGTACGTTGGATTTACTACGGCTGCTGCTTCACTTGCAGCTTGTGAAGGTCCAGTGCATAAGTCAATTCCTTATGTAGTTCAACCTGAAGAAATTATCCCTGGTGTAGCCGATTATTATGCGACTACAATTGCCGATGGTTTCGATTTTGCTAATATTTTAGTAAAAACTCGTGAAGGTCGTCCTATCAAAATAGAAAATAATAAAATTGCTGGTGCAAACTTCCATGCAAATGCTCGTGTTCATGCGTCTGTATTGTCATTGTATGATAGTATGCGTTTGAAATCTTCTAAAATTGCTGGTAAAAATGCAACTTGGGAACAAGCAAATGCTAAAATTATCGCTAGTGTTGCTGATGCTAAAGCTAAAGGAGGAAAAGTAGTATTGCTAACAAATACTTCTGCAAGTCCATCTACTGATAAATTGATTGCTCAGTTTTTAGCTTCAAATTCAAATGCAAAACATGTAACGTATGATGCAGTTTCTTCATCGGAAGCGTTAGATGCTTTTCAAGCGGTTTATGGCGAAAGAGCTTTAGCGGAATATGATTTCTCAAAAGCAAATGTAATTGTTTCTGTTGGTGCAGATTTCTTAGGAGATTGGCAAGGTGGTGGTTTCGATTCAGGATATGCACAAGGACGTATTCCTCAAAACGGAAGAATGTCACGTCACTTTCAGTTTGAAGCAAACATGACTTTGTCTGGAGCTGCTGCTGATAAGCGTGTGCCAATGACAGTTGCTAATCAAAAACAAGCATTAGTTCAAATATACAATGTAATTACTGGTTCTTCTATAGGTTCTTCTAAAGATGAGATGGTAATGAAAGCAGCACAACAACTAAAAGCAGCTGGAAGTAAAGGTGTTTTAGTTTGTGGTATCGATGATAAAAATGCACAATTGTTAGTTTTGGCTATCAATAGAGCATTGTCAAGCGAAGCTTTTAATACATCGAATACACGTCAAATCCGTAAAGGAAATAACGCTGATGTAAAACAACTTTTAGCTGATATAAAATCAGGAGCTGTTCATACCTTAATTATGAATGGTGTAAATCCAGTTTATTCTTTGCCAAACGGAAAAGAATTCGCTGATTCATTGAAAAAAGTAAAACTTTCTGTTGCATTTGCAATGAAAGAAGATGAAACTGCTTCAATAGCAAATGTAGCAGTAGCTACACCACATTATTTAGAATCATGGGGAGATGTAAGTATTGTTAAAGGGAGTTATGCCTTAACACAACCTACAATCCGTCCTTTATTTGATACGGTTCAATTTCAAGATGCTTTATTGTCTTGGACAGGAAACTCACAAACATATTATAATTATTTACGTGCTTCTTGGTCAGGTGCAAAATCATGGAATCAATTGGTTCATGATGGTGTAGCTGTTACAGAAGGAATTTCAGCTGGTGCTGGAGCTGGTGCCGATTTTAACGGAGCTGCTTCAACTTTAGCGAAAGCCACTTCAAAAGGATTGGAATTAGTATTGTATACTAAAACTGGTTTAGGAGATGGTCAGCAAGCAAACAATCCTTGGTTACAAGAATTCCCAGATCCAATTACAAGAGCGTCATGGGATAATTATTTAACTATTTCTCAAATAGACGCTACGGCAGCTGGAATAGAAAACTGGAACGTTGCAAATGGTGGTCTTAACGGAAGTTATACTACTTTGACTGTTGATGGTAAAAAATTGGAAAAAGTTCCAGTAATTATTCAACCAGGTCAAGCAAAAGGAACGGTTGGATTGGCATTGGGTTACGGTCGTAAAGCGGCTATGAAAGAAGAAATGCAAGTAGGTGTAAATGCCTATACTTTATATAATAACTTTAGTAATGTACAAAATGTTACAATCGCTAAAGAAGACGGAGAGCATGAATTTGCTTGTGTTCAGTTACAAAGAACATTAATGGGTCGCGGAGATATTATCAAAGAAACTTCTCTGGATATATTTAATACTAAAGAAGCTGGAGAATGGAATCTAGTTCCTATGGTTTCTTTAGATCATAAAGAAGTAGCGGCTACCACTGTTGATTTATGGGAATCTTTTGATCGTTCAGTAGGACATCACTTTAATCTTTCTATTGATTTAAATGCTTGTACAGGATGTGGAGCTTGTGTTATTGCTTGTCATGCAGAGAATAATGTACCAGTAGTTGGAAAATCAGAAGTAAGAAGAAGTCGTGATATGCACTGGTTGCGTATAGATAGGTATTATTCTTCTGAAACAACTTTTGAAGGAGATAATAAAACCAAAGAGGGAAGCGACGGATTGATGGATTCTATTTCTACGTTACGTGGAATGGAAACTCCTTCGGATAATCCTCAAGTTGCTTTTCAGCCTGTAATGTGTCAACACTGTAATCACGCGCCTTGTGAAACTGTTTGTCCTGTTGCGGCAACTTCGCACAGTCGTCAAGGTCAAAACCACATGGCTTATAACAGATGTGTAGGTACAAGATATTGTGCAAACAACTGTCCTTATAAAGTACGTCGTTTTAACTGGTTCTTATACAACGGAAACGATGAGTTCGATTATCACATGAATGATGATTTAGGGCGTATGGTATTAAATCCAGACGTAAATGTTCGTTCTCGTGGAGTAATGGAAAAATGTTCTATGTGTATTCAAATGACACAAAGTACAATTCTAACTGCAAAACGTGAAGGAAGAGAAGTGAAAGCTGATGAGTTTCAAACGGCTTGTTCTAATGCTTGTACTTCTGGTGCGATGGTCTTTGGAGATGTAAACAACAAAGAAGACAAAGTAACAGAATTATCTGAAGATAAAAGAATGTATCACTTGTTAGAACACATTGGTACAAAACCAAATGTGTTTTATCACGTAAAAGTTAGAAATTAGTAATAATAGGTACAAAGTAGAATTGTAAAATATAGATATGAAAGATGATTTTTTTAAATCTGAAATCTAAAATCTAAAATCTAAAATTAAATTATGTCGTCTCATTACGAAGCACCCATTAGAAAACCTTTGGTTTTTGGTAACAAAAGTTATCATGACGTTACAGTAGATGTAGCTAGACCAGTTGAAGGTAGAGCCAATAAACAATGGTGGACAGTATTTTATATAGCTTTAGCTGCATTTTTGTGGGGATTAAGCTGTATGATTTATACCATTACAACAGGTATTGGAACTTGGGGATTAAATAAAACAGTAGGTTGGGCTTGGGATATTACCAACTTTGTTTGGTGGGTTGGTATTGGTCACGCGGGAACCTTAATCTCAGCAGTATTATTGTTATTCCGTCAGAAATGGAGAATGGCTATTAACCGTTCTGCAGAAGCAATGACCATTTTCTCTGTAATGCAAGCAGGTTTGTTTCCAATTATTCACATGGGTCGTCCATGGTTAGGATACTGGGTTTTACCTATTCCGAATCAGTTTGGTTCACTTTGGGTAAACTTTAACTCGCCATTACTTTGGGACGTTTTTGCAATCTCGACATACTTGTCTGTATCATTAGTTTTCTGGTGGACAGGTTTGTTGCCTGATTTTGCGATGATTAGAGATAGAGCTGTAACGCCTTTTAATAAAAGAGTTTACTCTATATTGAGTTTTGGTTGGTCAGGTCGTGCAAAAGATTGGCAACGTTTTGAAGAGGTTTCACTTGTTTTGGCAGGTTTAGCGACTCCACTTGTACTTTCAGTACATACGATTGTATCTTTTGACTTTGCTACGTCTATTGTACCAGGTTGGCATACAACTATTCTTCCTCCATATTTTGTGGCAGGAGCAGTATTTTCAGGATTTGCTATGGTAAATACTTTGCTTATTATTATGAGAAAAGTATCAAACTTAGAAGATTATATCACGATTCAACATATCGAATTAATGAATATTGTAATCATGATTACAGGTTCTATCGTAGGTTGTGCGTATATTACTGAGCTTTTTGTAGCATGGTATTCAGGTGTAGAATATGAGCAATATGCGTTCTTAAACAGAGCAACCGGACCTTACTGGTGGGCATATTGGGCAATGATGACTTGTAATGTGTTTTCTCCGCAATTTATGTGGTTCAAAAAATTAAGAACAAGTATTATGTTCTCATTTATTATATCAATTGTAGTAAATATAGGGATGTGGTTTGAACGTTTTGTAATTATCGTAACTTCGTTACACCGTGATTACTTGCCATCATCTTGGACAATGTTTCAGCCAACATTTGTAGACATAGGTATTTTTATAGGTACAATTGGATTCTTTTTCGTGTTATTTTTACTTTATTCTAGATCATTCCCTGTGATTGCTCAAGCTGAAGTAAAAACTATCTTGAAATCATCGGGAGATAATTACAAAAGAGAAAGAGAACAAAATGGACATAATCACGATAATCACTAATAAGTCATGAGTAATAAAGTAATACATGCACTATATAATGATGATGATGTTTTGATGGATGCTGTAAAGCAAACCAGATTAGCACATCACCATATTGAAGAAGTTTATACACCATTTCCAGTTCACGGATTAGATAAGGCTATGGGACTTGCACCTACAAGAATTGCGATTTGTGCCTTTTTGTATGGTTTAACAGGTTTGTCTTTTGGAACTTGGATGATGAATTTTGTAATGATTCAAGATTGGCCACAAGATATTGGAGGAAAACCTAGTTTTTCTTACATTCAAAACATGCCATCGTTCGTGCCAATTATGTTTGAAGAAACTGTGTTTTTTGCAGCGCATTTAATGGTGATTACTTTTTATATGAGAAGTAAATTATGGCCATTCAAACAAGCAGAAAATCCAGATGTTCGTACAACAGATGATCACTTCTTGATGGAAGTTTCAGTAAATAATAATGAAGATGATTTAATTTCTTTCCTAAAAAACACAGGAGCAGTAGAAGTTAAAGTAGTTGATAAGCATTAATCAGAACTATGAAAAAAGTATATACACTAGCAGTTTTAATGGGGTTGTCTTCATTGCTGTTTTCATGTCAAGATAAATTAAAGCCTAATTATCAGTTGTTTCCTAATATGTATGAATCTGCGGGTTACGAAACATATTCAGAGTCAGCAGCTTTTAATAATGGAAAAGAAGGACAACTTCCTGTACAAGGAACTGTAAAAAGAGGTTTTGTACCTTATGAAATTCCAAATACACCAGCAGGTTATTTGGCATCAAAAAATGTAAAAAATTCTCCCTTAGACTCAGCAGCAGTTGATTTTGAAAAAGCAAAAGAATTGTACAATATTTATTGTGCTATTTGTCATGGAGAAAAGGGAGATGGAAATGGAAATTTAGTTAAAAGAGAGAAATTTCTTGGGGTTCCTAGTTATGCCGCTAGAGATGTTTCTGTAGGAAGTATTTACCATGTTCAAACATACGGATTAAATTCGATGGGATCATATGCCAACCAATTGTCACAAAAAGAGAGATGGCAAGTTTCTGTTTATGTTTTGAAACTTAAGTCTGAATTATAATTGTAAAACAATCTATTTATAAATTATGTATACATTTTCAAGCAAATTAAAAAACTTATCATTCATCTTAATGCTTTTAGGAGCATTAGGAATTGGATATGGTTTTTTCAATGCCCCTAAAAATACACAAGAAGTAGAAGCTATTCTTGCTGCAGGACACGGAGAACATGGTGCGGCTACAGAAGCTCACGCAACTGCTGACCATGCAACCAAAGCGAAACATGATGCAGCACCTGCTCATGAAGAAGAATCTCACAAAGAAGAAATTGTTGTGAAAGATTCAGCTCACGCTGTTGTGAGTAATCTAGAGTCAATTGCTAATGGTGTAGAAGAAGCTCACACTGCTGTTGCAGTAGTTGACGCTCCTGCTCATGAAGCACACAATGCGGATTCAAAAGGTCATGAAGTAGCAGAACATGATGCACATGCAGAACACGTCGAGCATGTTGAACATGTTTTTCATCAATTGCAAAATAAACCATGGGCTGCACTATACGTTGCTGCATTATTCTTTATGTTAATATCACTTGGAGTTTTAGCATTTTATGCTATTCAACACGCTGCACAAGCAGGTTGGTCTCCAGTATTATTTAGAGTAATGGAAGCCATAACTTCTTATTTAGTTCCTGGTGCAATCATTGTATATGTATTGTTAGTATTATCAAGTTTGCATTTCAATCATTTATTTGTTTGGATGGATCCTGAAGTTGTAAAACATGATGAATTAATTCAAGGTAAATCAGGTTATTTAAATGTGCCTTTCTTCTTAATTAGAGCTGCTATATTTATGGGCGGTTGGATTTTCTATCGTCAGTATACTCGTAAAAATGCTTTATTATTAGACGAAACAAATGATGCAACATATTACAAGAAAAATTTTAAAGCATCAGCAGCATTTTTAGCATTTTTCTTGGTGTCAGAATCTATGATGTCTTGGGATTGGATTATGTCTGTAGATCCTCACTGGTATAGTACTTTATTTGGTTGGTATGTGTTTGCAAGTTTCTTCGTGAGTGGAATCACTGTGATTGCATTAACAACATTGTACTTAAAATCTAAAGGATATTTAGAAAATGTTAATAATAGTCACTTGCACGATTTAGCTAAATTTATGTTTGGAATATCTGTATTCTGGACTTACTTATGGTTCTCTCAATTTATGTTAATGTGGTATGCAAATATACCTGAAGAAGTAACTTACTTTAAATTTAGAATCGAACATTATAATTTGCCTTTCTTCGGAATGGTAGCGATGAACTTTGTATTTCCAATTTTAATTTTAATAAATACAGATTTCAAACGTGTACCTTGTATTATATCTATGGCTGGAATTGTAATTTTATGTGGTCACTATTTAGATTTTCATAATATGATTTATCCTGCTACAGTAGGAGATCAATGGTTTATTGGAGTTTCAGAAATAAGTTCAATACTCTTTTTTGCTGGCTTGTTTATATTTGTTGTGTTTACAACACTTACTAAAGAACCATTATTTCCAAAAGGGAATCCACTTATTGAAGAAAGTAAGCATTTTCATTATTAATATTTAAACAAAAAACAGATGACAAGTTTGTTGGTAATTATAGTTTTACTTTTATTAGGAGTTGCAATTTGGCAAATGACGAAGATATTCGATTTGACACAAGTTGGAGTTAATAATGACAATTCGCAAATTGCAAATAATAAGGATAATAATATTCAAGGATATTTAATGTTTGGTTTTCTAGCCTTCCTTTATATCTTTACAATTTATGGTTTATTCAAATGGAGTCACTTGGTACTTACAAATCCAGCTTCTGAACATGGAGCAGATTATGATAACCTAATGTGGATTACTTTTGGCGTTGTATTTTTTGTACAAGCAATAACTCAAGCACTTTTGCACTACTTTGCTTTCAAATACAGAGGTGAAGAAGGAAAAAAAGCAGTTTATTTTGCTGACAATGATAAATTAGAATTTATCTGGACAATTATTCCAGTATTCGTTTTAGCAGGGTTAATACTTTACGGATTATATACTTGGACAAATATTATGTTTGTTGATGAAGATGAAGATGTAATGTATGTTGAATTATATGCTAAACAATTTGCTTGGGAAGCTCGTTATTCTGGTAAAGACAATGTTCTTGGAAAAGCGAATGTCCGTCTAATAGAAGGAATCAACACGATGGGTGTAGACATGGAAGACCCTAATGCTCAAGATGATATTGCAACAACAGAATTGCATTTACCGAAAGGTAAAAAAGTGGTTTTCAAAATTCGTTCACAAGATGTTTTGCATTCTGCATATATGCCACATTTTAGAGCACAAATGAACTGTGTGCCAGGAATGGTAACTCAATTTGCATTCAGACCTATCAAAACAACTGATGAAATGCGTCAAAGTGATGATATGATTGAAAAAGTTGCAAACATTAACAAAATTCGTTCTAAGAAAAGTGCTGAGTTGGTTGCTAATGGAGAATCTCCTCTAGATCCTTATACTTTTGATTATCTTTTATTATGTAATAAAATTTGTGGTGCTTCTCACTACAATATGCAAATGAAGATTGTTATCGATACTCCAGAAGAGTATGCTAAATGGTTGAAAGATAAAGGAACAATCGTGAAAGCAGTTGCTGACGAAAAAGCGGCTAAAGCGGCAGAAAGTATGCCAGTT
>NZ_JAYSSZ010000179.1:0-9752 GCF_043720215.1 Flavobacterium sp.
CGTTGTTTTAGCGCTTTCTGGATCTATGCTTTTATTGTAAGAAATTAAATTGGTTGTAGTTCTAAAATTAATTCCAATATATGAATGCGATTCGGTCAAAAGATCATAACTATTTTGAGATATATTAATTCTATTCGAGAAAGATTGTTTTAAATCTGGGTTTCCTAAAATTTGATTAAAAAAATCTTGATTGTTTCTCAAAGGTTGCAACTGGTCAATAGTTGGCTGTTTTGTAGCGCCGTTATAACTTATTCGCAAATTAGCGTTGCTTTTGTATTTGTAAGAGAAATTTGCCGATGGAAAAAGGTTCGTAAAATTGCGATTATATTGTTTGTTTAAAGTTTTATCTACCAAGTCAAATGAAGTAAAGCCGAAACCGCTTCCAAAGCTATAATTGATTTTTTTGGCATTGTAACTCAATTTTACATTTGGCTTGTTTACTGTAATTGTTTGTTTAGATTGGTTCGATAAATCATTTACTAGCAAATCATATTGACCCGTAATATTCGAATAATCATAGGTCAATAGACTGTTTTCACCAGTATTATAATCTATTTGATAACCAAGTTGCAAAGCGAAATTCTTTCCAACAGGTTCTGTGTAAGTAAGATTTAAAGTACTGTTTTGGGTTGTTTTCTCGCCAATTTTGTTTTGATTAACATTATCATTAGAAGCTAAAACGCCACCAGTATAACTTTCATTATCAGATTTCAAAAAATTATCAAAATTGCTATTTAGCCTATTCAAACTGAAACTCATAGAAAAAGTGCGGCGTTTTTTGGCAAATTTATGTTTATATAAAATACCAGCAGACAAATAATTTTTATCGGATTTTGTATCAACATTCATTTGGCGTTTATTTTTCAACACTCCGTCGCCGTCTGTTGTGTTTCCGTTTGTAAATTCGTCACTTTCAGTATTATAAAAATTAGCTTTTGCAGTAATTTTCAATGTATTCATCGAATCTAATTTCACATCGTAAACGGCATTCAATTTGTAATTACTTCTTTCTACATTAGTTACGGTTTTTTTATTTTCGTTCAATTGGGTTTGTCCAACTTGTGTTTTATCCAACCTGCTATTGTTGTTGGTATAAATCTGATTGTTGTATTTTGGAGTTAAGTTAAATGTTTGCTTGTCGTTCCATTTGTTGCTGTATTGCAATCCTGCGTTTGTATTTTTTATAAAACCATTTTGGGTGTTAACTCGTGGTTCATCATCATTATTGCCGCCAACCCATTCGTAATTTACATTTCCATCATCATCCATATTCATAGAAACATTATCATTTCCACCACCAAACTTGTCATTATCTTCCCAATTTAATCCATCTTGACCAGTATTTCCATTCAATAAAAAGGCTGATAATTTTCTTTTTCCTTTAAAAGAGCTGAATAATAAATTGCTGTTATACCTAGAATCGTTGTCTGTCAATGGTTCGATTGCAGAATCTATTTTACCAAAATAGCCCTTTTTACTATTTTCTTTTAATTTTAGATTAATCGTTTTTTGACTATTTCCGTCATCAATTCCTGTAAATTCTGCTTGATCGCTTTTCTTGTTAAAAACCTGTACTTCTTTTACGGCATCGGCTCGGAGATTTTTTACCGCCATTCCTGGATCGTCACCAAAAAATTCTTCTCCATCAACCAATACTTTTTTTACAGTTTCGCCCATAGCTTTTATTTCGCCATTTTTATCTACTTGAATGCCAGGAAGTTTTTTTAGCAAATCTTCTACATTTGCATTGGCACCAACTCTAAAATCGCTGGCTCTATAACTTGTTGTATCCCCTTTAATTCTTATAGACCCCGTTTTTATAATTACTTCTTGTAGTAGTTTACTTTTACTTATCAGCCCAATTGCACCTATATTGTTTTGGTTTTCTTTAATAATTATTTCATCGACATAATCGGCATATTGACTATGAGATGTCATCAAAATAAACGTTCCTGTTTTTATGTTTTTAATATCAAATTTCCCTTCTTTGTCAGAACGAACAAATCGGTATAAAATGGAATCTTTTGGCGTTAACAAAGCCACAACCGAATTATAAACTGGGGTTTTTTCGCTATCGGTCACAATACCTGAAAGGTTTGCTTTTTGAGAATATGCAGAAAATGATAATAATAATAGTGCAATTGCTATGCTGATTTTTGACATAAATAGGTTTAATATGCTTGAATGTATTCATTTCATGTAAAATTTAATATACTAAAAAGGAGCATTGTTTCTTTTAGAATATAAAATTCAACGATTAAAAAATTATTTATGTAACAATTTTTTAAGTTTATTTTTATTGGAATTAAAGGAAATTCCGATTAAGAATATATAAAACGAATTTAACTAACAATGATTATATAAATTAAAAAGCCTATTTACTAATTTTTAGAAAATAGGCTTTGTATTTTGCAAGCAAAGAGAAATTACTCTTTAGTTTCGTCTTTTTTAGAATCTGCAGGTTCGTCGCCTTTGGCAGCATTTTTGAATTCTTTTAAACCACTTCCAAGACCTTTCATTAATTCTGGAATTTTTTTACCTCCAAAAAGTAATAAAACGACTGCTAATATGATAAGTATTTCTGTTGTTCCTAATCTTCCCATGATTATAAAATTATGCTTCCGCAATTTTTAAGTAAAATATTAAGCAAATATATTAAAGAATTTAATAAACCTTTATTTTTTTAACTATTTATTATTACTAATAAACTAACTACGCTTCGTTATTATTATATTTGTTCCAAAGATTCTATTTATGTCAGAAAAGAGATTGAAACGAAAAGCATTTTTCGACAAAATAAAAACAAAAAGAAGATTAGTTATTTTAAACGAAGAGACTTTTGAAGAAATTTTCTCGTTTAAACTAAATATTCTCAATGTATTTATTGTAGCAACACTAGGCGCCATTTTTCTTATTTCGATAACAAGTTATATTATTGCTTTTACGCCACTTAGAGAATATATTCCAGGATATGCATCGACTCAACTTAAAAAAGACGCTATTCTTTTAGGTATGAAATCGGACTCATTAGAATTTGCCTTAAAGAAAAACGAAGCCTATATAGAATCTGTAAAAAAAGTTTTAACTGGCGATTTAGAATATGCTAAAGTCAACAAAGATTCCATCATGGCTTCTGAATATGTAGACCCTTCGGAATATAATTTTGAAGCATCGGAAGAAGAATTGGAACTTCGAAAAAAAGTAGCAGAAGAAGTTAAGAAAAACAAAAAATAAGAGATTAAAGCCTTTATAAATGTCTATAAAACTCTTTTTAGCCAAGAAATTAGCAAAAAAAATACACCTAAAAACTCAAAAATGGGCTCAGAATCCTATTGAAACACAAGAGAAGGTTTTTAAAGATTTAATCCGTCAAGCGGAAAAAACGCAGTTTGGTAAAGATCATGATTTCAGCAAAATAAAAACGGCTGAAGACTTTGCGAAACAAGTTCCCATTCGAGATTACGAAGAATTAAAACCCTATGTTGATCAAGTTGTAAAAGGAGAAAAAAATATTCTTTGGAAGGGAAAACCATTATATTTTGCTAAAACATCAGGAACAACTTCGGGAGCAAAATATATTCCACTTACAAAGGAATCGATGCCAACGCATATCAAAGCCGCTCGAAACGCCATTTTAAGTTATATTCACGAAACCGGAAATGCTGATTTTGTAGATGGAAAAATGATTTTTCTGCAGGGAAGTCCAATTCTTGAAGAAAAAAACGGAATAAAATTAGGGCGATTATCAGGAATCGTAGCGCATTTTGTCCCAAAATATCTTCAAAAAAACCGAATGCCTTCTTGGGAAACAAATTGTATCGACGATTGGGAAACCAAAGTAAATGCGATTGTCGAAGAAACTTTTCATGAGAATATGACAGTCATTTCTGGAATTCCGTCTTGGGTACAAATGTATTTTGAAAAATTGCATCAAAAAGCTGGAAAACCAGTTGGAGAATTATTCAAAAACTTCAATTTATTCATTTATGGCGGTGTAAATTATGAACCTTACCGAGCAAAATTTGAAAATTTAATTGGAAGAAAAGTAGATTCAATCGAGCTTTTTCCAGCTTCCGAAGGGTTTTTTGCTTATCAAGATTCACAACAGGAAAAAGGAATGTTGTTGTTATTAAATTCTGGAATTTTCTACGAATTTGTAAAATCTGATGAATTTTTTACCGAAAAACCGAAGCGATACACGATTGGTGAAGTCGAATTAGGTGTTAATTATGTTTTAATAATTTCTACCAATGCAGGATTATGGGCTTATAATATTGGCGACACAATACAATTTACTTCATTAAAACCATATCGAATTATTGTTTCAGGACGCATCAAACATTACATTTCTGCTTTTGGCGAACACGTAATAGGAAAAGAAGTAGAAAGCGCTTTGCAAGAAGCGATGCAAAATACATCAGTCCGTGTAAATGAGTTTACTGTGGCGCCTCAAATTTCTCCTGCAAACGGATTGCCTTACCACGAATGGTTTATCGAGTTTGAAAATGAGCCAGAAAACATCGAGAATTTTGCTTTACAAATTGATGACGCCATGAGAAAACAAAATTTGTATTATGATGATTTAATTGTTGGTCATCTTTTGAAAACTTTAGTAATTACAAAAGTTAATAAAAATGGTTTTCAGGATTATATGAAATCTATCGGAAAATTGGGCGGACAAAATAAAATTCCAAGATTGTCTAATGATAGAAATATTGTAGAAAAGTTATAAAAAGCTAAATGATAAATACTAAATTTTTAATACTCTTATTTTCAATAAGTTTTTCAATTACAGCCCAAATAAAAGGAGTTGTAAAAGACAGCATTTCGGGAAAACCAATTCCGTATGTAAATATTTGGATCGAAAACGAAAATATAGGAACAACATCCGAAGAAAACGGAGAATTTACTATTAGTTCAACAGACAATAATAAAAACCTAATTTTTTCAGTATTAGGATTCGAAAAGAAAATTATTAGAGCGTCAAAAGCGATTGAAGTTAACTTGAAACCAATAGCGTACCAGTTAAACGAAGTTCTTGTTCCAACAAGAAGAAGAGAAACAAGAAGAATTGAAATTGGTGATACAGACAATCTAATTTATCAAGCATTTGATAATGGCCCAAGGATTGACACAAAATTCTTTCCATATTATCCGAGTTACAAAAAAACTAGATTTATAAAAAAAGTCACAATTGAAACCGATAGCAAAATTGATAACGCGACAATCAAAATTCATTTTTATACCGTAAATTCAGAAGGTTTTCCTAGTAAAGAATTATTAGACAAAGACTTTATAGTTTCAGTAAAAAAAGGAACAACAAGAAATACCTTCGATATAACAGATTTTTATCTAGAAATGCCTAAAAACGGACTTTTTATTGGTTTCGAAAAATTAATAATAGAAAAAAATAAACTAGAAAAAACGATAACCGATTCTAAGACAAATAAGACACTAATTCAAAGAAGTTACTATCCTTTTGTCATGTATAATTTTGTCGAAAGAGAGTTTTTATATAGCTTTTCTGGGGGAAAATGGAAAAGGCAAACTATGAACAAAGAAAGTGATACAACGAACAAAAGCAAGGTGTTTGAACCAGCAATAAACCTAATTCTTACCAACTAAAATATAAAAACAGTATCTTTGCAGGTTATAAAATAAAATTTAATGAAAGAAATTAAAAACATTTCGCGCTCACGAGCGCAAGAATCGTCGGCTGCTATCGAACGATTGTACATTACTATGCGCCATTTATTCAACAGAGGGTTCTATAAACCAATGGGAATTTCAGGAGAAACTTTAAGAGAAGCATTACTAGCATTACGACCAGAAATTTATGGAACTATTGCTGAAGAAAAAGTAGAACTAAACGGATTATTATACGTTATAGAGCGTCTTCCGGTAGGAATTGAAGAATGTCGTTACATCAATTTAACTTCAGACGAAGGATATTCTAATTCCCATTTTCAAGCGATTGTTCCACCAAAACGTAGAAGAAATTGCTACCGAATTGATGACGAACAAATGAATGTCGAAATTACACGTGGGCGTTCAGACATTTATGATATTCTAACGCATTTAACGTTTATATTCATAGAATCTCACAAGATTAAAGACAGAGTTCTTATAGATGAAGACGGACGAGTATCTCGTGATTGGGAAAAACTAGAACATGCCGCTTTACAATCCAAAAAACTAACATTAATAGAAAGAGAAAAAGCTATTTCTCACGCAGCTAATATTTTAGGAAGAACATTTGCTGAGGTAAAAGACATTTACGAAAGTTTTGGAAACATAACATCGCCAGATCGTTTCTTGCATATTATTTATTGGTTAGGAAAAATTGCGATTGAAGAAGTGGTCGATAATAACAAAAGAACCATCACTTTTAGTCCAATTTTAAGAGAAAGATTAGGACACCACATTCACGGAGAAATCTGGGCAAATGATATAAAAGAAGTTTTACAAAAAAACGATTTATTGACTAGGCCAATTCACGTAATAAGTGCCAATATGCACAGTGTGATGAACTCAATTTTCGCAACACATGTGCTTAAAACAAAGTTTAAAGACAAATCAGATTTCGATATTTACGAAGAGTTAAGTAAACCAGGTGCTCATGATGTTCGTGATAAAGTGGAAGAATTTGCTATAAAACACGGTATGATTTCTTTGCCAGATACATCAGGAACTAATATTGATGTTCAAATTTTTGATACTGCTAAAATCGATTGGACAAAATCGGCTTTCGCCAAAGCAAAAATCGATAAGGTTTCACCAGTTTTAATCGTCATGGATTATGCTTTTGGAGAACAAGCTTTTGAAACTATCGATGAATTATTAAAACCCTACAAAGTAGGAAAAGAGAAAACTTTCCTAAATGTAGAGTCTGTTTCTATCATGGGAAAAGCAGGAATTTTAGAAGGCGGAAAAGGAGATATTATGATTCCTAACGCTCATATAAACGAAGGAACTGCCGATAATTACCCATTTCATAACGAATTAACAGCAAAAATGTTTGAAGGAAATGATATTCCAGTTTTTGCAGGACCCATGATTACCGTTTTGGGAACCTCTTTACAAAACAGAGATTTATTAAAGTTCTTCCACGAATCTACTTGGGAAGCCATAGGATTAGAAATGGAAGGTTCTTATTATCAAAAAGCAATTCAATCTGCATCAAAAATCAGAAAAAGCATTAACGAAAATGTAAAAGTTCGTTATGCTTATTATGCTTCAGATAATCCTTTAGAAACAGGAAGTACACTTGCTTCAGGTGGTTTAGGAACAACAGGTGTAAAACCAACATACTTAATTACTATCAAGATATTAGAACAAATTTTCAACGTAAAATAGTTTTAAAAAATGAATTTTATTCCAACTAATTTATTAGGTTGTTTTGTACTCGAACCTAAAGTTTTTCACGATGACCGAGGTTATTTTATGGAAAGCTTTAATGAGAACACTTTTGAAAAAGGAATTGGGCAAAAAGTTCATTTCATACAAGACAATCAATCCTATTCGTCAAAAGGTGTTTTGAGAGGTTTGCATTACCAAACAGGTGAACATTCACAGGCAAAATTAGTGCGAGTATTGCAAGGCGAAGTTTTAGATATTGCTGTTGATGTTAGACTAGAATCGCCAACATATGGGCAATCATTTTCTGTTTTATTATCAGGCGAAAACCAAAAACAATTGTTTATTCCGAGAGGATTTGCACATGGGTTTTTGGTAACTAGCGAAACGGCAGTTTTCTTTTATAAATGTGATAATTTTTACAACAAAGAAAGTGAAGCTGGTTTTATTTACAACGATCCAGCGTTAAATATAGATTGGAATTTTCCTGAAAATGAATTGATTATTTCTGAAAAAGATGTGATTTTGCCAACACTAGAAAACGCCAAAAAAGTATGGTAATTTTAGTTACAGGAGCTTCAGGACAATTAGGTCAAGCAATTCAGTTTATTGCTACAAATTATCCTGATTTCGAATTTATTTTTGCTTCTTCACAAGATCTAGATATTACAAATCAAGAACGTGTTAATCATTTTTTTGATACCAATAAAATAGATTTTTGTATAAATGCTGCAGCTTATACAGCGGTTGATAAAGCAGAATCTGAAATAGAAAAAGCCGAAGCTATTAATGTTGTTGGTCCAAAAAATTTAGCCATTGCTTGCAAAAAAAATAATGCGAAACTAATACATATTTCGACTGATTTTGTTTTTGATGGAGCATCAAAGAAGCCTTATTTAGAAACTGATTTAACAAATCCGTTAAGTGTTTATGGAAAAACAAAACTAGAAGGAGAACAAGCAGTCATAGATAATATAGATGAATATTTTATTATTAGAACCTCTTGGGTTTACTCTCAATTTGGCAATAATTTTATGAAAACCATGTTGCGATTGGCATCAGAAAGAGAAAGTTTAAGCATTGTTTCAGACCAAATCGGTTCGCCAACAAATGCGGTAGATTTAGCCAAAGCGATTATGCAAATAGTTTGTCACACTGAGCGTAGTCGAAGTTCTAACATCCAATACGGCATTTACAATTTCAGTAACGAAGGAATAGCAAGTTGGTATGATTTTGCTGTAGAAATTTTTAGAATAAATAATGTTGTTATCGATGTAAATCCAATCACAACAGAAGCATTCCCTACCCCAGCAAAAAGGCCAAAATACAGTCTTTTAGACAAATCGAAAATAAAAAATGCCTTCGGAATCGAAATAAAAACTTGGCAAGAATCATTATTGCAAACAATATAAAAAATGAAAAGGATACTAATAACAGGAGCTGCAGGATTTTTAGGTTCGCATTTGTGTGACCGTTTTATCAAAGAGGGTTATCACGTTATTGGGATGGATAATCTAATTACAGGTGATCTAAAAAATATAGAACATTTATTCAAATTAGAACATTTTGAGTTTTACCACCATGATATTTCAAAATTTGTTTATGTAGCAGGAGATTTAGACTATATTTTGCATTTTGCATCGCCAGCTAGCCCTATAGATTATTTAAAAATCCCAATTCAAACTCTAAAAGTAGGTTCGTTAGGAACACATAATTTACTTGGATTAGCAAGAGTTAAAGGCGCAAGAATTTTAATAGCTTCTACGTCGGAAGTTTATGGAGATCCATTGGTTCATCCACAAACAGAAGAATATTTTGGTAATGTAAATACAATAGGACCAAGAGGAGTTTACGATGAAGCCAAACGTTTTCAAGAATCTATAACCATGGCTTATCACCGTTTTCATGGATTAGAAACTCGGATTGTGCGTATTTTTAATACTTATGGACCAAGAATGAGACTTAATGATGGTCGTGTTATTCCAGCATTTATTGGTCAAGCATTGCGTGGCGAAGACCTAACTATTTTCGGTAATGGTTTGCAAACGCGTTCATTTTGTTATGTAGATGATCAAGTAGAGGGAATTTTCAGATTGTTACATTCAGATTATGTTTATCCTGTAAATATTGGAAACCCAGACGAAATTACGATTAAAGATTTTGCCGAAGAAATTATTAAGTTAACAGGAACAACTCAGAAAATTGTGTATCACGATTTACCAGAAAACGATCCGTTGCAAAGACAACCCGACACAACAAAAGCAAAAGAATTACTAGGTTGGGAAGCTAAAGTTCCTCGTTCTGAGGGCATGAAAATTACCTACGAATATTTTAAAAACCTTCCGCAATCAGCATTATTAAAAGAAGAACATAAAGACTTTTCAGGATTTATTCAT
>NZ_JAYSSZ010000180.1:0-9673 GCF_043720215.1 Flavobacterium sp.
GCTGGTGCACCAACAGCTGGAGATAAGTTCAATATTTTTGAAGACGAAAGAGAAGCAAAAGCAATTGCGGCAAAACGTACGCAATTAATGCGTGAACAATCAGTTCGTGTACAACGTCATATTACATTAGATGAAATTGGTCGTCGTATCGCATTAGGACAATTTAAAGAATTGAACATTATCCTTAAAGGAGATGTTGATGGTTCAGTAGAAGCATTATCAGATTCATTCTCAAAATTATCTACACCAGAAATACAAATCAATATTATTCATAAAGGAGTTGGAGCTATTACTGAAACTGACGTAATGTTGGCTTCTGCATCAGATGCTATTATAATTGGATTTAATGTTCGTCCAGCTGGAAATGCGAAGCAATTAGCAGAGAAAGAAGAAATCGACATTCGTCATTATTCTATTATCTATGCTGCAATTGATGATTTACGTGATGCAATGGAAGGAATGCTTTCTCCAGAAATGAAAGAAGAAATTACCGGTCTTGCAGGTGTTAGAGAACTTTTCAAAATATCTAAAATTGGAACTATTGCAGGATGTATGATTACTGATGGTAAAATACTTAGAGCGAATAAAGTTCGTGTACTTCGTGATAACGTTGTAATTCACACAGGAGATATTATTGCACTGAAACGTTTCAAAGACGATGTAAAAGAAGTAGCAAAAGGTTACGATTGTGGTATCCAAATAAAAGGGTTCAACGAAATCGAAATCGATGACGTTATCGAAGGATTTACAGAAGTAGCTGTAAAACGTAAACTGAAATAAGATTTCACTATTTAATATAAAAAAACCTCGATTTGTCGGGGTTTTTTGCTTTTTATCGATTTCTAAAAATCTTACGTTTAATAAAATCTCGTTTAGTGAAAATTATTATATTTTTGTGCAAACTTTAAAACAAACATCATGAAAAAACTTACTTTTTTAGCTTTTATGCTAATGACATTATTTACAGGAACAAAATCAAATGCACAAATTGAACCTTTTGTAGGTCAAATTGCAATGGTTGGATTTAATTTTGCTCCTCGAGGATGGGCAAAATGCGAAGGACAATTAATGTCAATTGCTTCAAACAGCGCTTTGTTTTCATTGCTGGGAACAACATATGGAGGTGATGGTGTAACAACATTTGCATTACCTGATTATAGAGGAAGAGTTCCAATGGGTGATGGTAATGGACCTGGATTAACTCCAAGATTTTTAGGAGAAAAAGCAGGGACAGAAAATCATACGCTTCTGCCATCTGAAATGCCAATGCATAATCATATTGTGAATGCTAATTCAGCAGAAGGAAATCAAAATTCACCTTCAGGGAACTTTCCTGCGGATACTAAATTGTTAGATAAGGAATACTCCTCAACATCAAATGGAGCGACAATGAACCCTCAAATGGTTGGAATGGCAGGAGGAAATCTGCCACATAATAATATACAACCTTACTCAACAATTACTTTTATTATCGCGCTACAAGGAGTTTATCCTTCACGTCCATAATTATGAAAAGTATATTTACTTTTTGTTTATTAATGATGTTTTCATTAATAAACGCACAAACAATAACATTTAAAGGTTGTTTAGCTTTGTTTGATAATCAAAATTACGTATTCAATCAAACAGGAACTGATGGAACAGGTAGAAATATGTACACTACAACTCCAGTCGACGGACAAGCTTGTGGCGGGTTAGGGACTTGTGAGTTTAAATTGCAATGGAACAATACAAGTTCAAGATGGGAATTTTTAGCAGATGAAGGAAGTGGAACTTTTACCAGCCCTTATCTAATATATTCTAACGCTTCGGCTTCAACTCCTAAACCTCCAAGTTTATTTTTAGGAACTTGGTTAGAAAATAATGCAATAACTGCAGGAAGCTGTGGTGGAAGTTTAACAACTGGAAATGCTACGTTATCTGGAGATGTTCAAGACACAACATTAAGCAACAATGAATTTTCAATTAATAGAGGCATTGTGGTTTATCCAAATCCAAGTAATGATTTTCTTAACATAAAGAGTAGCAGTGTTATAAATGAAATAACAATTTGGAGCATTCAAGGTCAAAAAGTTCTAGGTTTTGGTAATGTAAACACAATAGATGTTTCAGGACTACAATCCGGAATTTATATTACTCGCATTCAAACAGAAAACGGCTTGCAAATTTCGAATTTCATAAAAAAATAGGTGATTTAAAAAAAGAAAAACCCAACAAAATTAAATTCTGTTGGGTTTTTTGTTTATTAATATGAGAAATTTCTAAATTCTAAAACAAGCCATTTATCTCAGCATCAATTCTATTAATAATCATACCTAAATCCTCTGGATTGTTTACAAAATCAACATTATCTACATCAATTATTAATAATTTTCCTTTAGTATAACTAGTAGCCCAAGCTTCATAGCGCTCGTTCAATCGGCTTAAATAATCAATAGAAATAGAGTTTTCATATTCTCGACCACGCTTGTGAATTTGTCCTACTAAATTAGGGATAGAACTGCGTAAATAAATCAGTAAATCTGGTGCGCCAACTAAACCTTCCATGAGTTCAAAGAGAGAGGCATAATTTTGAAAATCACGATTAGTCATCAAACCCATAGCATGAAGATTAGGCGCAAAAATATGAGCGTCTTCATAAATAGTTCTGTCTTGAATAATTTTTTTTCCGCTTTCACGAATTTGCAAAACTTGTCTAAAACGACTATTTAAGAAATAAATCTGAAGATTAAACGACCAACGTTCCATTTGATGGTAAAAATCATCTAAATAAGGATTGTCTACTACGTCTTCAAAATGGGGTTCCCACTTAAAATGTTTGGCTAAAAGCTTTGTTAATGTTGTTTTTCCGGCACCTATATTCCCTGCTACAGCTATATGCATTATGGTAAATTAATTTTATAATTCGTAATTCCTTCAGATGTAAAAATAGCTAAATTTTGGTCTTTGTAGTAAAAATTTTTATAGGTTTTTTTGTCTAAATCAATTACTGTTGGTTTGTCACTATTTATACTATAATAATATAATAAATCATTTTTTTTGAAAACAACAAATAAGTTTGAAACCAATTGTATTGAATCAAAAGCTGGTAATTTTCCTAAAGCAATTGTTTTACCAAAGACATCACAAGAATAATAATAATTTCTTTCATCAATCCAATAAAAAGTATTAAAATTGGTTTGATACTGTTTTATCATACCAGAAATTGGAGAAGAAACATCTTTATGTTTATTTTTCAAATAATCGTACAATCCTATTTGTTGATTAGTCAAATTAAAAACCCAAAGATTATTTTGAGCAGAAATCCCTACGGCAGTAACTGCAATATTTTTTTCGTTTTCAGAGAAATTTATTTTTTGTATTTCATTCAATTGATTGTCAAGAAGTATTACAGTATTAAAATTTTCGTAAAACAAAACAATTTTTAATGGATTTTGAAAATCAATCCTCGAAATTTTTCCAAGAGAAATATTTTTGTATTGAAATATTTCGCCTGATTTAATTTTAAAAAAAACATTGTTTTTAATAAAATATTTGCAATCAAAAGAATCATTACCAATAAACAAATCAGCATCTACAAACTCTGAACTTAATTTAGAAGCTACGAGTTTTGTTTGTTGGCAAAACACCAAAACAGGAAACAAGAATGATAATATAAATACAAACTTTTTCATATAAGCTAAGATAAGCAATATCTTTTAACAAATCATTAGTAACAAAACACAAATTCATTCGTCATATTTGTAACGACAAATAAAATTTACTAAAAAATGAAAAATACAATCACAACTTTAGCCTTAATTATTACTGCATTTACTTCATTTGCACAAGATTTTCAAGGCATGGCGGTATATGAATCTAAAACTAGCACTGCTGATTTTAAAGCTCGAATGGAAGGTAATAAAGATATGACCCCAGAAATGAGAAAAATGATGGAAGAAAGAATGAAAACAATGTTCGAAAAAACATTTATTCTAAACTTCGATAAAAATGCTTCAATCTATAAAGAAGAAGAAAAACTAGATGCTCCTGGAACACAAAATGGAGGAATGAGAATGATGGGTTCGTTTATGGGTGGTGGCGGAACACATTACAAAAACATCAAAGAAAAAAAGTTTATCATTGACAAAGAAATGATGGGAAAAGAATTTCTAATTCAAGATTCGTTGCCTAAATTAGATTGGAAAATGAGTCAAGAAACAAAAGAAATTGGTGGCTATATGTGTTTCAAAGCGACTGCGATGCAAAAGGCAAGTCAATCCGATTTTAGAAATTTTAAGATGAAAAAAGAAGAAGATAAAGACAAAAAAGAAGTAACCTCTACTGAAAAATCTAAAACAACAAGCTTTATGGCTGAAGGAGAAATCCCTAAAGAAATTGAAGTTGTAGCTTGGTATACACCTGAAATCCCTGTAAGTACTGGACCAGAAAACTACCAAGGTTTGCCAGGATTAATTCTTGAAGTGAGCGCTGGAAAAACAATATTATTGTGTTCGAAAATTGCAATGAATATAAAAGATAAAAAAGAAATAATTGCACCAACAAAAGGAAAGGTAGTTACTCAGAAAGAGTATGATGAGATTGTTACAAAAAAAATGCAAGAGTTTAGAGAAATGAATCAAAACCAAAATCGTGTTGGTAATGGCGGAATGCAAATGAGGATTGGGGGTTAATACTAAATTCTTTTTTTAAATTCAACTTTATTTCTCACATGCTTTATGGCGCATTCAAAAACTAAAAATTCACTTCTCTTGTTACTTTTATTAGTAACTTCACTTTCATTTTCTCAAAACATAACCTTTCAAGGAATTGTAAAAGACACAACAAACGTTCCGCTCGAAATGGCAAATGTCATGGCGGTAAATCAAGTAACAAAAGCGGTTGATTCCTATTCGATAACCAACGATAAAGGTAAATTTCAATTATCACTGAAAGCAAATGCAACTTACAGTGTTCGTTTTTCTTTTTTAGGTTTAAAAACTAAAAATCTTACCATTGCTACAAAAGCAGAAAATATTTCTCAGAATATTACACTCACAAACGATGCCACTGAATTAGCTGGAGTAGAAATTGTGCGTGAAATGCCAGTTTCTATTAAAGGCGACACAATTATTTATAATGCAGATTCTTTTAAAACAGGAACCGAACGCAAACTAGAAGATGTACTAAAAAAATTGCCAGGAGTTACAGTAAATGCCGATGGCGAAGTTGAGGTTGAGGGTAAAAAAGTATCTAAATTAATGGTAGAAGGGAAAGATTTCTTCGATGGTGATACAAAATTAGGTGTCAAAAACATTCCTGCTGACGCGATAGATAAAGTACAAGTTCTAAGAAATTATAATGAGATTGGCGCACTAAAAGGTCTTGAAAATAACGAAGACAATGTAGCGATGAACATCAAACTAAAATCAGGAAAAAAGAATTTCTGGTTTGGCGATATGACGGCTGGAGTAGGCGTTGGACATATAGAAAGCAGGTACGAAGTGAATCCGAAGTTGTTTTATTACAGTCCAAAGTATAGTATTAATGTTTTAGGAAATTTCAATAATATTGGTGAATTGCCTTTTACGATTCAAGATTATTTTAAATTCACAGGAGGATTTAAAAATATGATGAAAAAAGGAGGGACAAATTTCAATGTTTCTTCTAATGATTTGGGGATTTCATTACTTAGAAACAATAGAGCAAAAGAAATTGAAACTCAATTTGGAGCAACAAATTTTTCCTATAACCCAATAAAAACACTTAGTATTTCAGGATTCGCTATTCTTTCTTCGACAATAACAGATTTAGAAACTAAAAATCAAACTAATTTCCTTGGAGAAGACACAGAAACTATAGTTTCTTCAGAAAACAGAAATGAAATTACGCATCAAAAAAGCAATTTAGGATTGTATAAATTAAGCGGAACCTACAAACCAAATGCTAAGTTGCAAATAGATTATGATGTTTTAGCAAAACAATCTAAGCAAGATGAAAATAGCGATTCAAACCAAGATGTTTTTGGACCAAATTCTGTTTTTATTGATAATCAAAATATAGTTACCAATAAAAAACAAGATCCTTTTTCGTTAAACCAAAATTTTAATATTTATTACACTAAGAATGACAAGAATGTTTTTGCTTACGAAATGCAACATTTGTTTCAGAACGAAAATCCATTTTATAATGCTAATTTAGAAACAAACCCTTTTCCTAACAGACCACTTCCTTTTGATCAATCCGAAAATTTAGGATTTCAAAATCAAAGTAGGTATGATATTAATCAAAACCGTTTAGTAAAAACTAATAAAATAGATTCAAAATTTGATTACTATTATATGGTTAACCCAAAAAGCAATATAAATATAACTATTGGGAACACATATTCATTTCAATCATTCAATTCAGACATTTTTCAGATATTAGACAATGGTAGTATTGATAACCTTAAATCGAATTCAAAAAATCAAGTTAAATACAATTTCAATGATGTTTTCTTAGGATTACATTATAAATTTTTGACAGGAAAATTTACATTCAATCCAGGATTTTCAGTTCACAAATACAACACATATAACGAACAGTTAGGGACAAAAGCAGAAGATAATTTTTATAGAATTTTGCCAGATGTATATGCTTTGTATCAAATAAAAAAAGCAGAAACATTGACATACAACTATAGTTTGAATACTGATTTTACCGATATAAATAAGTTTGCTGCGGGTAGTGTTTTATCTAATTACAATTCCTTATTCAGAGGGAATAGGTTGCTAGAAAATGCACTATCACATACACATTCCTTGCGATATTTCAAATATAACATGTTCAACTTCGAAAATATATTTGCTAATATTTCGTATTCACGCAAGGTAAATCCAGTAAAAAATTCAGCCACTTTTTTTGGAATTAATCAGATAAGTACAGCTATAAATTCAAATTTTGCAGACGAATCTATTAATGGTGCAGCAAATTACGGACGCTCATTTCTTCGCAATTATAAATCATCACTAACAATAGCAGGAAGTTGGTCAAAATTCAATAATATTCAAAATAATTTACCACAATCTTCAGAGAGTTTTGTGCAAAATTACACACTAAAGACATCTACAAATTACAAGGATTTGCCTAATATAGAATTGGGATATAATATTGTTATAAATGATTATCAAGGAACAAAATTCTACACAAAAAAGCCATCAGTAAAATTAGATTATTATTTTCTAAATGCTTTTTCATTCGTGACTGAATACGAATTTTATGATTATACAAACAACAAAAAAACAGTAGCCAATAAATATGATTTTTTAAGCGCTAGTTTAATTTATCAAAAAAAATCAAGCAAATTAGAATACAAATTATCAGCAACAAATCTGCTTAATACAACCTCATTAAACGATGATAGTTTTTCACAGTTTTCTACTAGAACATCACAATATACAGTGCAACCAAGATATTTAATTTTTAGTTTGAAGTATAATTTGTAAAAAAAGTCCCGATATTATCGGGACTTAAATTTTTGATATTTTTTATTTTAGATTAAAAATGGAAAGCCACTCCAAAGTTTAATCCTAAACTGCTTGCACTAAAGTTTGGTCTTAATGCTTTTTGAGCTACTGAATCTGGTTCAGGACCAGTAAAAGTACCTTCATCAATAAATTCAAAATGTGAATCGTTATATGTAAAATCAGGTAATACATTTACTCCATTTTCAGTATATGTTGTAATCTCTCCTTTGGTTGGTTTTATTTTTCCATTAATTGAAGTTAATTCGGCAAATAATGAAATTTTGTCATTTAAAGCGTAATTTAAACCTGCACTTGCTCTAAATCCTAACATTAAACCGCCAGTCATTTCAGCTTCCATATAAGTAATATCGGTTCCAAATGAATTGGTATCAATTTCGTTATTAGTATACATGGTTTTAGACATTCCCATAACTAAACCTATTTTTGCATACGGGTTTATTTTTTCGAAACCTGCAGCAATTACTAAGGTTGGTTTAATTTGTATTTGATTTGCTTTTAATGTATTAGTTGATGTATTTGAATTAAAAGAATTAATATCTGAATTAGTTGCGGTCGTTTCTGAACCTATTAAATAACCCACTCCAATTTCTGCACCTACATTTTTGTTAAACATGTAGCCAAACTGCCCAGAAAAATTCAATCCTTTCCCTAAAGATAATTTTACTAATTCAAATGAATCAGAAGTTGTTGTTGATGTTCCGTTATAAAAATCAAACAATTCACCATATTGATATGCTGTTCCAGCATTGTTAGCAAAGTTGTAACCAATATTAAAACTTGCGTATGGTCCTTGTTTGATTTGTGCGTTTGCTTGTTGTGCAAATGATAATGCAATAATTGCAATCGTACCTAATAATTTTTTCATGTTTTTTTATTTAAAATTTAAAATCTAGGGCAAAACTAATTCTTTTTTTAAATAAAAAAACATAAAACAAACTAAATGATAAGAATAGTTGTAATAAATCAAAAGCTCTAACTGAATTCGGTTAGAGCTTTTGATTTATTATGAAATTTTTATTCGCTACATTAATTATCGAAATGATTTTTAACTCATTTTCTAATTAAATTCCAAAAGCACTTTTTACTTTATCTACAAAATCTAATTTTTCCCACGTAAATAATTCAACAGTAACTGTTTTTGTATTTCCTCCAGGAGCGTTAAACGTTTTTGTTACAGTTTCGGGAGTTCTCCCCATGTGACCGTAAGCTGCAGTTTCACTATATATTGGATTTCTTAATTTTAATCGTTGCTCAATAAAGTAAGGGCGCATATCAAAAATGGCTTCTACTTTTTTGCTGATTTCTCCATCAGTCAAACTCACTTTGCTAGTTCCGTAAGTAACTACATTAATCGATGTTGGTTTAGCTACACCAATAGCATACGAAACCTGAACTAAAATCTCATCGCATAATCCAGCAGCAACTAAGTTTTTAGCAATATGACGAGTTGCATAAGCAGCACTTCTGTCTACTTTGCTCGGGTCTTTTCCAGAAAATGCACCTCCACCGTGAGCTCCTTTTCCGCCATAAGTGTCTACGATAATTTTCCTTCCTGTAAGTCCAGTATCTCCGTGAGGACCACCAATAACGAATTTTCCAGTTGGATTAATGTGATAGGTGATTTTATCGTTGAACAAATGTGCATATTGAGGATACTTAGCTTTAATACGAGGTATTAAAATACCAACTAAATCCGTTTTGATTTTTGCCAACATAGTAGCTTCTTCATCAAAATCATCATGCTGAGTAGAAATTACAATCGCATCAATTCTTTGTGGTTTGTTGTCGTCAGAATATTCTAATGTCACCTGAGATTTTGCGTCTGGGCGAAGATATTTAATTTCATTATTTTCTCTTCTCAAATTAGCCAATTCAATTAATAAAGCATGAGATAAATCTAATGCTAATGGCATATAATTATCGGTTTCGTTAGTAGCGTAACCAAACATCATTCCTTGATCTCCAGCTCCTTGCTCCTCTGGATTTGCACGTTCTACACCTTGATTTATATCGCCAGATTGTTCATGAATTGCTGATAAAACACCACACGAATTGGCTTCAAACATATATTCGCTTTTGGTATAACCAATTTTTCGGATTACATCACGTGCTATTTGTTGAACGTCTAAATAGGTTTCTGATTTTACTTCACCAGCCAAAATTAC
>NZ_JAYSSZ010000181.1:0-27123 GCF_043720215.1 Flavobacterium sp.
AAGATGATTTTCATAAGTATTATAAAAAAATAAGAAGTTAAAATATTTTTTTTATTTCTCTTTCAATCTTTGATATCTTATATCCAAAAGTTTTTTTAAGTGCTAAAAACTTATTTTTTTTATCAATCAACTCATACAAAGAATCTATTTTTGGTTTATTATCAAATAATAAATCATGATATAAATTTTTATGTTTATTGAAAATATAATCTTGTATTTCTTCAATTTTTTTTATATCAGTATGAATTGTATTTCTCGATTTCTCTTTTATTCTGTAATAAAAATGTATTTTGTCTAAACACACTACCTCAGATTTATCATCTAATAATTGTATCCAAAATTCCCAATCTTCTAAGCCTAGTTTTAAGTTAATATCATACCCTTGAGTTTTTAAATAATCTTGCTTTTTGTAAATACCAGAACAAAAAATCATGTTTTTTAGTATTAAATCAGAATATTTATACCTAGACAATTTAAATTCCCCTTCTTTTTCTCCAAAAAAAAGTGCTTTACAATAGACTAAAGTTGTATTTGGGTTTTTTCTAAAGATTGTTATTGCTTCAGTAATATATTCTGGGCTAATCTTGTCGTCAGAATCTAATGGTAAAATAAATTCTCCAGAAGACATCATAATACCTTTGTTTCTTGTATCTGAAACCCCTGTATTCTCCTTTTTTATATAAATAAAATTTGTATTATTTTGAATAAAATCTGAAACAATACTTTCGGAGTTATCTGTACTACCATCATTAACAATGATACATTCCCAGTTTGTGTAACTTTGATTTTTTACAGATTGAAGACACTCAATAATATATTTTTCATCATTAAAGAGTGGTACTATAACCGATACTTTAGGCAAATATTCCATTAATATTTTAATAGTTTTGTTGTTAATATTTTAAAATCATTTAGAATAGAAACTCTTTCATTATAATAATTTTGTCTAGCCTCTAAATTAGAAATAGTATTTGATGCTAATTTTCTGAATTTTTCATTCTCAGAAACTTTAAATAGATACTTTAGCAATTTAATATTTTGCTGTAATAGTTTTGTTATTTTTTTGTGGGTTAACAATGGAGGCGCTTGGTTTTTAAAAATTACTTGGTCAATAATTGAGTTTTTAAATTTTTTGAAAACATTGCTTTTCAATTTTGCCCCAACTTGTTGGTTCTCATGAATCCTATAGCTTATTAGTTTTTTATCTATATAATTTAGATTATTATTAAGTGCTAAGTAAAGCGCAATCCACTGATCGTGATGAAAATTATTTAGTTCTGGAAATGGTGTTATTTCGTTTACTATTTCTTTTCTAAAAGCCATAGTAGCACCAGTTGCAATGTTGTTTTTTTGAGTTAAGTATTTGGATAATTCTAGATTACTTGATAAAATTTTGGGATTAAAATTAAACGAGTTCCATAAAGAAGTTGAATGAATAACATCATTATTTTTATCAATTAGAAACCCATCAGAGAATATTCCTTTTGTGTTTTCATCCTGAAAAAGAGTTTTAAACTCCTCCACTTTTGTTTCAGCCCAAACATCATCTTGATCCGCTAAAAAAATAATGTCCCCAGTACATAATTTAATTGCTTTTTCAAAATTTTTTACACTTCTCAAATTTTCTGAATTACTATAAATTTTTATTATATCTGAGTTTTTAGCTCTAAAATCATTTAAAATAGCCATAGTTTTATCAGTAGAGATATCGTCACAAATTAGTATCTCATCTACTTTTACAGATTGATTTAAGATAGAACTTATTTGCTGATGCAGATATTTTTCTCCGTTATATGTACATAGTGCAACAGAAAATTTCATAATTTTAGTTTAAATTAAAAATCTTTTTTACCCAACTTTGTACTGTATATTTATCATAGATTTCTTTTGCTATCGGTTGATAGGCTGTTTCAAAAAAACTAGATTCAAACTCATAGGTTTTATTTTGTAAAACTAAAATGTTGTTTGGATTATAAAAATCATATTCCATTATACTTTTGTTGTTTGTAATAATCTTTTTTTGATAGGCCATTGCTTCAAAAACTCGAAAACTTAAACCTATTTGATTATCTCTTACAATATCTAAAACTATTTTTGTTTCAGAGTATAATTTTTTCAATTCAGTTTGATTTATTCTTTTTCGTCTTAAATCTAAGTTCTTACTTTGGGTTGAAAATAAATTTTTAATCTTATATAATGTTGTTTTTTTACCAACAATTATAAAACGATACGTGCGATTTATTTTTTCAAATAGCGATTTTAATTGTTTGATTTTGTCTAATCTATTGTCAAATGAGGCAATATACAAGATTTCATTTTTTATTTTATTAGCAGATGCTATTGGTGTTTTACTAATATAATTGTAGTTTGTAGTTTCTTTAAAATTATAGTTGCTAATGTCTTTTTTATCAAAGGAATAAATTTCGTCGAAAACGCCATTTAATAGATGATTTACAGGATTTCTTTCGACACTATCATACAAATAGGCAATATATTTTGATGTGTATTTTTTAATTTTCAAATGATTTTCTAAATCGATAGTTTCGGGATTTATAACTAAAATTTGGTCCTGAAATCCTTTTTTCTCAAGCTGGTTTAGGATATATTCTTGTCTTTTTTGAATCTTAGGGTTTTTACCTATAAATATTTTTGACAAAGTATTTATAAATCTCGAGTATAATGAAGTATGCTTAAAATTACCAATTTTAATATGAAAACTAGCTATCCCAATTTCTTGTAATGCGGATACAATATGACAATCATAATTCCAATGATCAAAACTGATAACACAAATTTTTTGAGACATTTAAAGATTTTTAAAATGTAAAGATATTATTATTTATGGTAATTATTTTTGTAAATCAAAGTTTTCAAATTTAATTTTAACCTATTTTTGTAACTCAATATACAGATATGGATAAAGAACTTTTTAGCATTATTAAAAATTTTCATTCGCAAGGTGATGACTTTATTGTGGGCAAAAGAAATCACATCAAAACGTTCCCTTTTAATAATATGGTTATTAATGTTAAATCCTTTAAGATTCCAAGCCTGTTTTTCGGAATTATATATAAGTTTTTAAGACAATCAAAAGCAAAACGTTCTTATTTTTATTCAAAAAAATTGATCGAATGCAATATAGGAACGCCCAAACCATTGGCTTTTTATGAAAATAAAACTTGGTTAAGATTATTAGATAGTTATTATGTTTGCGAACACTTACAAGTTGATTATGTTTTTAAAGACCTTTTTAATAAAAACTTTGATGAATTACTAGTTGTTTTAAAACAATTCGCCCATTTCACATTTCAGTTGCACGAATCGGGTATTGAGTTTTTAGACCATTCACCTGGTAACACACTTATTAAGGAAGTAAGTAAAGATGAATTCGAGTTTTATTTAGTCGATTTAAACAGGATGAAGTTTCATACTAATATGAGTTTTGAAACTCGTATGAAAAATTTTTCAAGAATAACGCCAAGCGAATCGATGATTAAAGTCATTAGCTCTGAATATGCAAAGCTATATGGTAAAAGGGAAGATGAGGTTTTTAATTTAATGTGGAAATATGTATCTCAATTTCAAAATAGAAAGACTCTAAAAAATAAAATAAAAAAAATATTCAATATATAATTATGACAAAAATTTCTATTTTCATAATTACTTTCAATGAAGAACGAATTATTGCTCAATGCTTAGAAAAACTGACTTGGGCAGATGAAATTATTGTTGTCGATTCAGGAAGTTCAGATAATACAGTTGCAATTTGCCAGAAACATGGAGTCAAAGTGATATACAATAAGTTCGAAAATTTTGGCAAGCAAAAGCAATTCGCACTAGAACAAACAACGAACGATTGGGTCATGAATCTCGATGCCGATGAAATCCTATCTGACGAATTAATAACTGAAATTTCAAACCTTGATTACAAAGCAAACGGTTATAAAATTCCGTTTAAACACGTTTTTATGGATAAAATTTTTAATTATGGAAACGAAAGTAACAGGTTTATTTTACGTTTTTTTAATAAAAAATACGGGAAATATAATGAATTAGATGTACATGAATTTGTAGAAGTTGATGGATTAACAGAAAATCTAAAAAATAATTTATTGCATTATAGTTACACATCAATAAATCAGTATATTGAGAAATTAAACAAATACACAACCTTTTATGCTAAAATAAATGCAGAAAAAGGGAAGAAGTTTTCTTTTGTACAAATTATTTTTAAAACTAAATTTGAATTTTTTAAAAAATATTTTCTCGAAAAGAATTTTCTTAATGGAAAAGAAGGTTTTTATTGGGCTGTTTTTTCTTCCTTTTACACATTTAGTAAATGTGTAAAAACGAATCAATACAATCACGAAATCTCTAAAACTTCTTTATAAACCTCAAGATAGCTTTCGCATGCTTTTTTCCAAGTAAATTGAGATGTCCAGTTTATGATGGATTCTTTCCTATTATTGTCTATATAATCTGCTAGGCCACTTTTTAGAACACTTTTCATATGTTCTTCTTCAAAATTATCAAAATAATAAGCAAGGTTTCCTCCGATTTCTGGTAAACTTGTTAATTTAGACAAAAATGTAGGCTTTCCAAGTCGCATAGCTTCAATAGGAGGGATTCCAAATCCTTCAGATAATGAAGGGAAAACAAAAGCTTCGCAATGCTTCAAATACCAGTATTTTTCTTCATCTGCAATTGCTCCAGTGAGATAAAATCTATCTAATACATTAAGCTTTTTTGCTTCATCTAAAAGAAATTTTTTATAATTAGAATCAGCAAAATTGCCACTTAGAACAAATGAATAATTAGTGTCTTTTAGAAGCGGGAGTATCGTGTGAAAGTTTTTTTTGGGGAGAATTACACCTAACGAAAAGATAAATTTTTCTGTTGGTCTAATTCTTGGGGAATCAAATTCCGGAAAAATATCTAGCTGAACACCATTATAAATTATTTTATAGTTCTTCCCAGTAATATCTAAATTTTTTTGAACATCCAGAAAAGTAAAATTAGAAATAAACGTGATATAATCTGCTCGATTTATATTGCGTTGTGTTTTTCTGAGTTCTCTATTTTTTTTCCATTGTGGCTTGTTAGAATACAAAAAATTTAAATCATGAATCGTATAGACTAAAGGAATAGGTCTTATAGGAATTCGTTTTGTTAATTGATTTGTAGTGTGCCATAAACTTATTTTTCCTTTTGGTTTTAGGAAGAAAGTATCTAAAAAATTAATATTTATAAACTTTAAGCCCTTTTCAAGTAAAGTTTTTTTGTGCTTATAAAAATAGATATCAAACAAAGTGCTTTTACTCATATTCTGATATAGATTGTAGCAAAAATTATACATCCCTGTATTTGGGTATTTTAACCGATCTATATCAATAACTATTTTTTGTTTATTTTTAAGCATTTTCGAGCTCTTTATAAATGGCTATTAATTTTTCAGCAATGACTTCATCATTAAATTTCTGAACAAACTCGAAACCTTTATTTGCTATTTCGGTTCTTAATGATTCGTTAGTCAAAAGCTTTTCGATTTCAGTTTTCAATTCCGCCACATTCTCTGGATTAATATAAATAGAACTAGGTCCGCCAGCTTCAGGGAAAACACCAGAATTTGTAGTAATAACTGTAGTTTTAGAAAATAAAGCTTCAATAATAGGAATTCCGAATCCTTCAAATACCGATGGATAAACAAAAACGGTTGCAAGTTGATATGTAATTGCCAATTCTTTGCTAGACAAACCTTTCAAGAAAATAACTTTTTCTTCTAGATTATTGTCTTTGATATAGGTTTTTATTTTTTCGAAATAGGCAGTTTGTTTTCCTATTAAAACAAGTTTAGTATCAATATCTTTAATTGCTTTTACAATGGTTAAAGCATTTTTTCGTTCTTCGATTGTGCCAACATTTAATATAAATGCTGCGGGTAAATTATATTTTAAAGCGACTTCATCCTTTTCTTCTGTCAAATAATTTTGCTTAAAAACACCTTGACAACCTTGATAAACCACTTTTATTTTATTGGCAGGAATTTTAAGATAAGTGATAATATCAGCTTTAGTTTGTTCGCTAATTGCAATAACCATATCAGCATTTTTTGCCGATTTTTTAAATTTAAAATAATGTATTTTTCTATCAAAAAAAGAATACAAGTGTGGATACCGCATGAAGATTAAATCATGAATCGTCACCACACTTTTTATGTTTTTCTTTTTTAATCCTGATGGAATTTCACCGGATAATCCGTGAAAAATTTCGATTTTATCGACTTCTAAATCATTGATAATTCCTTTTTGTCTCCACAAATTATAAAACTTTTTATAAAATGGGGTAGAAGGCAATTTTTCGGAAACTACTGACGAATCAGTAGTAAAAAGCGTTTCCTTATTTTTTTTAGGATTGTAAAGAAAATAATGATTTTCAGGATAATAAGTTGCCAGAATTCTTACCAAATCTCGGCTATAATTACCTAGACCAGTTTTGTTATGAAAAACCCTTTTTGCTTCGTATCCTATGTTCATTTATTTAATATCAATGGCAATTTCAAAAATCAATAGCAATATTTTTAATCTAAAATCTAAAATCTTAACTCTAAAATTATACCGCTACATCATATTCACGCAATGCATCATTCAGAGAAGTCTTTAAATCAGTAGATGGTTTTCTAGTACCAATAATTAATGCACAAGGCACTTGAAACTCTCCCGCAGCAAATGTCTTAGTATAACTACCAGGAATTACTACAGATCTTGCGGGAACATATCCTTTTCTTTCAATAGGAGTTTCACCAGTCACATCGATAATTTTTGTTGAAGCAGTTAGGCAAACATTGGCACCAAGAACAGCTTCTTTTCCAACATGAACACCTTCAACAACGATGCAACGAGAACCAATAAAAGCGCCATCTTCAATAATAACTGGAGCTGCTTGCAAAGGTTCTAGGACACCACCAATTCCGACTCCGCCAGATAAATGTACGTTTTTACCAATTTGAGCACAACTTCCTACGGTAGCCCATGTATCAACCATTGTGCCTTCATCTACATAAGAACCAATATTTACATAACTGGGCATCAAAATAACACCTCTAGCAATATAAGCACCATGACGTGCTACAGCATGAGGAACCACACGAATTCCTTTTTCGGCATAACCACGTTTCAACGGAATTTTATCATGATATTCGAAAATACCCACTTCAAAAGTTTCCATTTTTTGGATAGGGAAGTACATTACGACTGCTTTCTTAACCCATTCGTTTACTTGCCAAGCTTCTCCTTTAGGTTCAGCCACGCGCAAAGTTCCGGCATCAAGTAAATCGATAACTTCTCTAATTGCGTTTGTAGTAGTTTCTTCTTGTAACAAAGCACGGTTTTCCCAAGCTTGTTCTATTATGGTTTGTAAGTTTGTCATTTTTTATAAGTTTTTTAAAGGATTTCCTTTTAGTTGAATATATTTTTTTGCTATAAGTTCGGCACCGCTTGTATTCAAATGGTTAAAGTTTCTGTAAACGATTGTATTCTCTATTTCTAAACCACATTTTCCGTCTTTGCACATCGCATCATTCAAATCGATAACTAAAATAGAAGGAAATTGACGCTTCATTTCGTACACAATATAACTATTGGGTCTTGGTTTGAACGGGATTGAAAAATCTGTTTCCGAAAAATATACTTTTCTACCCGTTTTTAATAATTTGAGTTTGTGCAAATTAGTTTCGGTTGTGGCTCTAAGACAATCAAAAATAACTATTTTTTTACCTAGTTTTACTAATTCGCCTACCGTTTTCACAATCGATTGATAATTTTTACTGTCTGGTGTAGATTGTTCATCCCAGTTGGCAGCAATAAAAATAGTTTTAAATTTTTTAGCATACTCGAGTCTTTCCGTAGCGTATTCGGTCGAATTTGTTGGAGAACCATCTTCTTTTAAATTATTCAAAACAGGATAACCTCCAGCTGCACTGTCGTGTAAATACAAACCAGCATCTTTTGCCAAAATATCTAAAAAAGCAGCAGTATGATTCCCGAAAGAATCGCCTATTAACATTCCGTCAAGTGTATCTTTTTTAACACCAAGAAAACATTCCTCACAATTTCCAACTTTAAATTTATCGAAACATTCCTTTCGGACCTTATTAGGATAGTTTGTTTTTGGATTAAATTCTGAAAGCTCAGGAAAACGTTTTGGAAAACCATCTTTTGCATCTATAATTGCATAGATTCCTGTTATTAACAATAAAGAAGGTAAAAATCCGTACAACATGGTTTTCTTAAAATCATATTTGAAATTTATTCTAAAAGGTTGCTCGATAAATCGCCAAGAGAAATAAGATAATCCAAATATTATGACTAATGAAACGATTCTTACAACGCCTTCTAAATTAATACCTAAATATTTAATAAATATAAACAATGGCCAGTGCCACAAATACATAGAATAAGAAAGTAAACCAATAAGGACTAAAAATTTGTTTTGTAAAAAGGTGTTTATAATACCTTTGGTATCTGTGTTTTTTCCTGTAAAAATTAGCATAGCTGTTCCTAAACAAGGCCAAAAAGCATTCATTCCAGGAAAAACACTCGATTTGTTTAATACATAAGCAGGAATTAAAATTAGAATCAAACCCACAATCGAAATCAAATGATTCGTTATTTTAGAAAAGTTAGGTAATTTGTCCCAAAATAGAGCCAAACAAGCACCAATAGCCAATTCGAAAATACGAGCAGGCAATAAAAAATAGGCCATTCCTGGATTAGTATCCGTTAGATAAACAGATAAAATGATTCCAAATATTAAAAACAAAAAGACAAAAAGTAGTCTTTTTTGTAAGTTCAGTTTTTTATGTAAAAAAAGTAAGGAAATAGGCCACAAAAAATAAAATTGTTCCTCGACTGATAGCGACCAAGTGTGTAAAAACGGAATCAAATCAGAATTCTCTGCAAAATAATCCCTTTGAGTAATCCACAAATGAAAATTATTTGTCGATAACATCGTATGCAATAAAGTTCTCGAATAAGACTCAAAATTATCTGCAAACAAAAACAAATAAGCAGGAATAGTCGTAACGAGCATTACAAAAACTAAAACAGGAATAATTCGACGAATACGACGCAAGTAAAATTGTGTAAAAGAGAACCTATTCTCGCTCATTTCGGTGTCGATAGTCAAGGTAATCAGAAAACCAGAAAGTACAAAAAATACGTCAACACCTATATAACCGCCTGTAACAAAAGGAAAATCAGCATGAAAAAAGACAACCAGCAAAACCGCAATCGCTCGCAAACCATCTATATCAGGGCGATAAGAAAAATTAAACTTCATTAATAGGATATTTCCAACAAAGATAACTTTTTTTAGCAATTTCAAAAATCAAAAAAAGTATTAAAAGGCTTTATTAGGAGCGAATTGCTTGGGTATTTTTGGAGATTATTTTCCTGCTGTCGTTACAATCTTATTATACCTGTCAGGTTTTGAAAACCTGACAGGTATAATAAGGATTTCCACTTCCATCAGTCCCGAAGCTTTGGGATAAAAGAGAAATCATTTTAATTCTTGTAAATAGTTTAAAAATTGTCTAGAACCAATAGACATCGCTGGGAAAATGAATCAGAAACTAAATACTCCCATTTTGTATTGGTAAACCAATCCAATTTGTATAATGATATAGAAGAATCTCATAAAATCAAAAATGATTTAGAAATTATATTTGAATTACTTCAAATATACCATGAAATAATTAGATAAGTAAAGGGCATCAAAAAACGGATTGCAAAAAATAAAGGAAAACTTGTAAACGCAATAGGATTTGCAAAAGACGTGATTCTTGTTCAGGACGCAATCAATGTTTTTAATATGTCTCGTTAACGTATCAAAATTATAAAATAAGTGGTACCTAATAAGTGTCATGCTACATTATTTTAGTTGTGCTGTTATTACTAAAAACAAAACCCAATACTAGAATATCTAACATTGGGCTTACATTATTTATTTTGTTTAATCCTATTAAAACCTCTCACTTGCTATAACTCCTTTATTTATCGGTTTGTTCCAATTATGGAACACTTTTTATAAAATCATTTGTTTATTGCAGTGCTTTTTAGATTGTTTCAGATTTAAAACAATAATCATCTATTTTATTCTCTTTAATTTTAAATAAAAAATGGTCTACAAAATTATTCTTCAAATACACTTGAATATATACAAATGAAAAATCACCAAAAGAGATTGAATTATTCACTTTAATAGATATTGCTTTGTTTTTGCATTTAGTTAAAGTTTTTATTGATTTGTAATTAATCGGAATAATTACAGGGGTCATTATGTCCGTCTTTTTAAAATTTCGATAAAAATCTTTAAAATCTGTATCATTAAAACAATCTTTAAATGGACCTTCTGCTGACAATACTCCAGTTGATTTTTTACTAAACCAAATTTTATGATAATTTGAATATTTATCATTTAAAACTTTTTCCATAAAAAAATCAAATGCAATTTGTTCTTTTTCTTGTGCAACTATTTTGGTTGTTACTAATAGTAAAATTATAAATATTTGATACCTCAATTTCATGTTTTATCTTTTTTTTCTTTCTTCTCTTTTTTCCATTATTCTATTATACCTTTGAATACTAATCATTTTACCGACTCCTAAACCTTTATTACTAGAGTCATTTAATAATTTACCGTCCCCTGTACCTAATTTTTAACAGGATATTTCCAGCAAAGATAACTTTTTTAGGTAATTTCAAAAACCAAAAAAAGTATTAAAAAGCTTTATTAGGGGCGAATTGCTTGGGTATTTTTTGGAGATTATTTTCCTGCTGTCGTCTTTATCTTTGTTCGTTCCTCACAAAGGATACTGCCTCAATCAGTCCCGAAGCTTCGGGATAAAAAAGGAATTATTTTAATTCTTGTAAATATTTTAAACAAATCTCTAAATAAACTATTTTTGTAAAAAAAAATGCCAAGAATTCTCGCCATCGATTACGGACAAAAACGCACAGGAATTGCCATTACCGACGAAATGCAAATCATTGCGTCAGGTCTTACAACCATTGCTTCAGAAACGGCAATAGCATTTCTAAAAGACTATTTTGCAAAAGAAAAAGTAGAAAAAGTACTCATAGGCGAACCCAAACAAATGAACGGCGAACCATCACAAAGTACCGAAATTATCGAAAAATTCATCAATAAATTTAAAGGTAATTTCCCGGAAATGCCTTTAGAAAGAGTTGATGAACGTTTTACTTCAAAGATGGCATTTCAAACTATGATAGATAGTGGACTCAAGAAAAAACAACGTCAAAACAAAGCATTAGTCGACGAAATTTCAGCAACAATAATGCTTCAAGACTATTTGACTCGTAAAATATTTTAAAAAACAACAACACCTAAAAGATGGCTCGACAAAAAATAGAATCCGATATTGTTCTAATAGGTGCAGGAATTATGAGTGCCACATTAGGATTGTTACTCAAAGAATTAAACCCGAAACTAAAAATAGAAATATTTGAACGTCTAGATATCGCTGCTGCCGAAAGTTCCGATGCTTGGAACAATGCAGGAACAGGTCATGCCGCTTTTTGCGAACTCAATTACACACCAGAACTCGAAGACGGAACTATTGAAACCAAAAAAGCGTTAAAAATATCCGAAGCATTTGAAGTTTCTCGTCAACTTTGGACTTATCTTGTCGAAAAAGGATTGCTTCAAAATCCAGAAAATTTCATCAAAAGTGTGCCACACATGAGTTTTGTTTGGGGTGATGAAAATGTCGCATATTTAAAAAAACGATTCGAAGCTTTACAACATTTTCATTTATTTAAAGCAATGGAATTTTCCGATGACATCGAGAAAATCAAAGAATGGGCACCTCTTGTTATGGAAAATAGAAGCAGTAAAGATAAAATTGCTGCTACATCGATGAAGTTAGGAACTGACGTAAATTTTGGGGCATTAACCCGAAGTATGTTCAAGTATTTAGAATCATTAGAGGGTGTGACAATGCATTTTCATCACGATGTTTATGATCTGAAAAAGCGTGATGACGGTCGTTGGAGAATAAAAGTGAAAGATATTGTAACTGGCGAAAAGAAAAAAGTATACACCCCATTTGTATTTATTGGAGCTGGTGGCGGTTCCTTATTATTGTTAGAAAAAGCAAATATTCCAGAAGGAGAAGGTTTTGGTGGTTTTCCAGTGAGCGGGCAATGGCTAAAATGTACCAATCCAGAAGTGATTAAAAAACATGGCGCAAAAGTATACGGAAAAGCATCGGTTGGAGCACCACCTATGTCGGTTCCACACATTGACACGCGAATGATTGATGGAAAAAAAGCGTTGTTATTTGGACCTTATGCAGGTTTTTCGACTAAATTTTTAAAAAATGGTTCTTATTTTGATTTGATAAAATCAATAGAATTTAGCAATATAAAACCAATGCTTGGTGCAGGAATACATAATATTCCACTCACAAAATACCTTATAGAGCAAGTGTTTCAATCTTCGGATGATAGACTAAATGCGTTAAAAGAATATGTACCATCAGCCAAAAAAGAAGATTGGGTTCTCGAAAATGCAGGACAACGTGTTCAAGTGATTAAAAAAGATAAAGAGGGTCACGGAATTCTCGAATTTGGTACCGAAGTAGTGACAGCTCATGATGGTTCGTTAGCAGTCTTACTTGGTGCTTCGCCAGGTGCATCAACAGCGGTTCAAATCATGATAGATTTAGTTACAAAATGTTTCCCAGAAGAAGTAAAAACAACACTTTGGCAAACAAAACTCAAGGAAATGATTCCGTCTTATGGACAATCTCTTAATGAGAATTCTTTTTTATGTGACCAAATTAGAGCAAAAACAAATAAAGTTCTAAAATTGAAAGTTTAGTTTTTATTTTGTTAAGATTTATGACAATCATTTTAAATTATTTACTTTTGCACTTTATATAATAAAATAAGCATGATTTTACCAATTGTAGGTTACGGCGACCCAGTTTTACGCAAAGTATGCGAGGAACTTAACAAGGATTATATTAATTTAGAAGAAACTATTGCAAACATGTACGAAACAATGTACAATGCTTGTGGTGTTGGATTGGCTGCGCCACAAGTTGGATTTCCAATACGGTTATTTATTGTAGATACAGATCCGTTTAGCGACAGCGATGATATTTCTAAAGAAGAAGCTGAAGCACTAAAAGGTTTTAAGAAGACTTTTATTAATGCTAAAATGCTTAAGGAAGAAGGAGAGGAGTGGTCATTTAACGAAGGTTGTCTAAGTATTCCAGATGTTCGTGAAGATGTATACAGAAATCCAAATATTACAATCGAGTATTACGACGAAAACTTTAACAAGAAAGTAGAAGAATATAACGGATTGATTGCTAGAGTTATTCAGCACGAATACGATCATATTGAAGGAATTTTGTTTACTGATAAAATATCAGTATTCAAAAAACAGCTGATCAAAAAGAAATTGCAAAATATCATGGAAGGCAAAGCACATCCTGATTATAGAATGAAATTAGTGACAAAAAAAAGATAGGTTTTAGTAAATAATTTAGTATTTTCGATTCCTCAAATTAACGATTCAACGATTAAACAATAAAAATGAATTTAGAAAAAATATTAGCGATTTCTGGAAAACCAGGATTATACTCTCTAAAAGTACAAACAAGAACTGGTTTCGTTGCCGAATCTTTTATCGACGGAAAAAGAATAACTGTAGGTTTACGTAGTAACGTAAGTTTATTGTCGGAAGTTTCGATGTACACCACAAGCGATGAAAAACCATTAGTTGAAGTAATGAGAAACATTGCTAAGAAAGAAAAAAATGGACCAACACCAGCTTTTAAAGATGATAAATCAGAATTAGCATCTTATTTCTTAGAAGTTCTTCCAGATTACGACCAAGAAAGAGTCTATGCTTCTGATATTAAAAAAGTATTAAACTGGTATAACATTTTGCAAGCTAAAGGATTAGTTTCATCTGAAGAATCAGCTTCAACTGAAGAAAAATCAGAAAAAGTAGTCGCTTCTACCGAAGCAAAACCAGCAAAAGCTCCTAAAACAGTAGCTCCTAAAAATGCAGGAATGGCTGCTGCCAAAAAAGCTCCAGCACAAAAAGCGACGAAGTCAACAAAAAAATAAATTGATTTTAACATAATTATAAGTCCTGCATTTGAGTTTCATTTGCAGGATTTGTTATTTTTGCTAAAGACGTTTATTTTTAAAATTATAATTATGGGGTTTTATAAAAGAGTTAGTATAGTATTCTATTTGTTTGTAACTTCATTTTCTTTTTCGCAAACCCAAAATATAGGCGAAAGTTTTTATTTGTATAAGGCAAATTCAGATATTAAAAAAAATAAATGGATATTATTATTACCTGGATCCAGCGGATTGAAAATATTTAACGACTCAACTTTTTATAAGAATAAAGCAGAAAACCTAATGAAATTAGGGTATGATGTTATTTTAATAGATCATAAAAAAACATATAATATTTATAATAATGACGAGTTAAAGGCAAAAAGAAAAACAGGAGAAAAGATTAGCTGGGTAATTAGAGAAGCCGTTAATTGGGTAAGAACAAGTAATGATAGAGGCGAAAATTACTTCGGACATATTTTAGGATGGTCATTAGCAGGTGAGGGAATATTTAATATTTTAAATGATGCAGATTTTATCGAGAAAAATAAAATTCTTTCTGCTGCACTTTTTTATCCTTCTAATAATGAAAAGGTTGAAATTAAAACGACCATTCCGCTATTAATTCAAATTGGAGAAAAAGATATTGTTTTAAACCAAAAACTCCTTAAAAAGGAAGCTCTTAAGAATGATAAAATTAAACTTATAATACATCAGGACTCTTATCATGGCTTTGATATAGAATCATTAGAAAAAGGAGAAACTATAAAGTATCCTCCAGTAATTGGAAAAAAATACTTGTTTTTATATAATAAAGAATCTTCTAACAAAGCAACGGAGAATCTTTTAGAATTTTTAAAACAGTAAATTAAATCTCTGATAATTTAATATGAATACACGCCAACAACAACTCGACGCTTTTAACCGATTACTAGATGTAATGGACGAATTGCGTGAAAAATGCCCTTGGGACAAGAAGCAAACGATACAAACTTTACGTCATTTAACTATCGAAGAAACCTACGAATTGGGTGATGCAATCTTAGATAATGACTTAAAAGAAGTTAAAAACGAGTTGGGAGATTTGCTGTTGCATATTGTTTTTTATGCCAAAATAGGAAGCGAAACCAATAGTTTCGACATGGGCGATGTTGCCAATGATATTTGCGAAAAATTAATACACAGACATCCACATATTTATGGAGATGTTGTAGTGGCTGATGAAGAAGAAGTAAAACAAAATTGGGAAAAACTGAAGCTTAAGGAAGGGAAAAAATCAGTTTTAGAAGGTGTTCCTAAAAGTTTACCTGCACTGGTTAAAGCTTCTAGAATTCAAGATAAAGTAAAAGGTGTTGGTTTCGATTGGGAAGAACCGCATCAGGTTTGGGATAAAGTACAAGAAGAATTACAGGAATTGCAAGTTGAGGTTGAAGCGGGTAATCAAGATAAAATGGAATCAGAATTTGGAGATGTTTTATTTTCGATGATTAATTATGCTCGTTTTCTGAACATTAATCCTGAAGATGCTTTAGAAAGAACTAATAAAAAATTCATCAAACGTTTTCAATATTTAGAAAGCAAAGCAGGAGAATTAGGTAAACCTCTTTCTGATATGACATTGGCAGAAATGGATATTTTTTGGGAAGAAGCAAAGAAATTATAGATTTTTTGAAATTTAAATTATAAAAATTCGCACTTATGAAACCACCTTACTACGCCGTAATTTTCACATCAGTAAAAACTGAAAATACAGAAGGTTATAACGAAATGGCGGAACTAATGGAATCATTAGCCAAAGAGCAAGATGGTTTTTTAGGAGTAGAATCAGCTAGAAATGAAGTTGGCATTACAGTTTCTTATTGGCGAGATTTAGAATCAATAAAAAAATGGAAACAAAACACAGACCATTTAGAAGCTCAGAAAAAAGGAATAAATTCTTGGTACAAATCATACACTACAAGAATAGCTCAGGTAGAAAGAGAATATAGTTTTGAATTATAATACTGGAATAATTATTGATACACGAATAGAATGAAATTATATTACTTCTTCTTTTTTATTATTTTCTCGACAACTAGTTTTGCTCAGGAAGGCTCTTCTATTCCCTCAACGAGCATTCCTAGAGTTGATATGACTATTCCAAGTACTTCAAATACAACACCACAATATTCTATCTCAAAACCATTTGAAATTACAAAATTTAAAAAACCTTCTAAAATTTATGAGGCTCCTCAATTAGAAAAACCCAATAGATTTAATTCGCCAGTAAGTGATTTGAATGTTGGAAAAATGTACGCTGATAAGTTGAATAAAAGCCCTAATAAAGGGGAAGGTGGAGATTCAAAACTATATCGTAGAAATATGTTTTTGGGAGATTTTAAAACAAAAGCAGATGTTGTGGGTGTTTTTTATAGGGATTTTGGTTTGGTTGATGGTGATTTAATTCGAGTTTTGGTAAATGATAAAATTGTAATTCACGAAATATATTTGGTTGGAAATTTTACTCAAATGGATTTAATACTAGAAAAAGGAATCAATAAAATCGATTTTGAAGCATTAAATCAAGGATACTCGGGGCCGAATACTGCTGAATTTAAAATATTTGATGACAAAGCTGTTCTTATTTCAGAAAATCAATGGAATTTAGGTACTGGTTTTAAAGCTACCGTTATTGTAATAAAAGAGTAGTATACTTTTCAATACGCTACTCATAAAAATTATTTCTTTTTTAGAATCAAGGCTCCAACAAGTGAAACTACAATTCCTATAGGTAAGATTTCCATCAAAGTAAGTAAAATTACCATTACAGGGTTTTTGTACCATTCTTTGAATTGATTCATTTCGATAGTTTTTGCAGCAAGTTCTTCTGGTTTGGTGTTTTTCAGAACCATAGCACTATATTGTTCCATAAAGTTGGGAAAGAAATTGTAGTAAATAATCAACCAAACGATTACATAAATTATCGAAATCACTACTGAAATTAATAATCCAGTTGCAAATGCTTTTCCAAAAGAAAGCATACCATTATTAGCTTCACGTTGTTGTTTTATTCCCAATATAACAAAGATAAAGGCTAAAAACATACTTACAAATCCTATAATGGCATTAGGTTCATTATCTGGATTGGCTTTCATGTAAATTGTCATTCCAATCATAACAATGCTTACAACTATTCCACCTAAAATTCCGTTTTTGATGATATTGTTATTCATACGAATCTTCTTTTATGGTTAGTGAATCAAAGATAATAAAAAAATATTGGACACAAATAGAGTTTAAATCTAGAGATTTTTAGTACATCTTTCTTTCAGATTATAAAAAAATTAAAAGCAAATTTCGCTAATTTGCACAAATCAATTAGTGCAAATTAGCGAAATTCTTGTTAAACTTACTTTTGCCTTGCAGACTGAAAGTCTGATAGACTAAACCTATGACTTTAAATCCATAGTGATTTATTTTACCAATTCTCCCTGATTCCTAAAAACCAATTTTCCATCAAATGCATCTAATAAAATAATGCTATCGGTTGCTATAGTTCCTGCTAGAATTTCTTTCGACAATTGGTTCAAAACATCACGTTGTATTACTCTTTTTACTGGTCTCGCACCAAATTGCGGGTCGTACCCTTTTTCAGATAAATAAGCAATCGCTTCAGGAGTAGCATCCATAGTAATTCCTTGTAACGCTAGCATTTTAGTAACCGATTTAAGTTGCAAACCTACAATTTGAGCAATATTAGCATTGGTCAAAGGTGTAAACATTACAATTTCATCGATACGATTAATAAATTCTGGACGAACTGTTTGTTTTAGTAAGCCCAGAACTTCCACTTTTGCAGCTTCAGTTGCGGCTTCAATGCTTCCTTTAAGATTGTCGAATTTATCCTGAATTATTTGGCTTCCCATATTAGAAGTCATAATGATAATGGTATTTTTAAAATCGGCCAATCTTCCTTTATTATCAGTCAATCGTCCTTCATCTAGAACTTGTAATAAAATATTGAAAGTATCGGGATGCGCTTTTTCAATTTCATCTAATAAAATTACAGAATAGGGTTTTCTACGAACAGCTTCCGTAAGTTGACCACCTTCATCATAACCTACATATCCTGCAGGCGCTCCTACAAGTCGACTCACACTATGACGCTCTTGGTATTCACTCATATCAATTCTAGTCATGGCATTTTCATCATCAAAAAGATATTCGGCTAAAGCTTTTGCTAGTTCGGTTTTTCCTACACCAGTTGTTCCTAGGAAAAGAAAAGTTCCAACAGGTTTTTTCATATCCTGTAAGCCAGCACGACTTCTACGAACAGCATCACTCACAGCTTCTATTGCTTCTTCTTGACCTACAACTCTTTTATGTAACTCATCTTCTAGTTTCAACAATTTTTCACGTTCCCCTTGTAGCATCTTCATGACTGGAATTCCTGTCCATTTTGCTACTACTTCAGCAATATCTTCACGAGTAACTTCTTCTTTTATCAAGGAAGTTCCTGATTGGTTTTCTATTAGTTGCTTTTGCAAAACGTCTAATCGTTCTTGAGCTTCTTTTATTTTTCCGTAACGAATTTCGGCTACTTTTCCATAATCTCCATCGCGTTCGGCACGTTCTGCTTCGTATTTAAAATCTTCAATTTCTGTTTTTATAGCTTGAATAGTATCAACCACATCTTTCTCCGATTTCCATTTGGCATAAATCTCATTTCTGTCTTCCTTAAGATTAGCCAAATCCATTCCTAAGATTTTGAGTTTACTCTCATCTTTTTCTCTTTTAATGGCTTCGATTTCTATTTCGAGTTGCATTATTTTACGGTCTAAAACATCGAGTTCTTCTGGTTTAGAATTAATCTCCATTCGCAGTTTAGAAGCTGCCTCATCCATTAAATCGATAGCTTTGTCTGGCAAAAAACGATTGGTAATATAGCGTTGCGATAATTCGACAGCAGCAATAATGGCATCGTCTTTTATCTGAACTTTATGGTGTGTTTCGTATTTTTCTTTAATACCACGAAGGATAGAAATAGCGCTTTCGGTATCTGGTTCTTCCACCATTATTTTTTGGAAACGACGTTCGAGTGCTTTGTCTTTCTCGAAATATTTTTGATATTCATCCAGTGTTGTCGCACCAATAGCACGTAATTCGCCACGAGCTAAAGCTGGTTTTAAGATATTTGCTGCATCCATAGCGCCTTCGCCACCACCAGCACCTACAAGAGTATGTATTTCATCAATAAACAAAACAATATCACCTTCGGCTGCAGTAACTTCTTTCACCACGGCTTTTAGACGTTCTTCAAATTCACCTTTGTATTTTGCTCCAGCAATTAATGCCCCCATATCTAATGAAAAGACAATTTTATCTTTCAAGTTATCTGGAACATCTCCATCTACGATACGGTGAGCTAAACCTTCTGCAATAGCAGTTTTACCAACACCAGGTTCTCCAACCAACATAGGGTTATTCTTAGTTCTCCTTGTTAGAATTTGCAAAACACGACGAATTTCTTCGTCACGTCCAATAACAGGATCTAGTTTCCCATTTTTAGCTAGTTCGTTTAAGTTTTTAGCATATTTATTTAAAGAATTATAATTTTCTTCGGCAGATGCTGAAGTTACTCGTTCTCCTTTTCGAAGTTCATCAATGGCTGCTTTTAATGCTTTTTCGGTAACACCTTGATCTTTTAAAATTTGTGCTACTTTACTTTTAGATGCAAAAATGGCTAATAGTAAATGCTCGATAGAAACAAATTCGTCAGTCATCTTTTTTGCAATAATTTCCGCTTCGTTAAGCGTTGTATTTGCAGTTCTAGAAAGCATAACTTCTCCTCCAGAAACTTTTGGAAAGCTTTGTATCGTAGCATCAAGTACTTGCTGAAATAACGGAATATTTACGTTGAGTTTTTTCAAAATAAATGGTGCAACATTCTCATCGACTTCAAAAATAGCCTTAAAAATGTGTTCGTTTTCTATTTGTTGTTGTCCCAAGCTTTGTGCCAATTGTTGCGCCGCTTGAATGGCTTCTTGCGATTTGATTGTAAATTTATTAATGTTCATATTTTTTTGGTTTGTTGTTTATCTTAAATAGCTAACTTTGACAAACAATCGTCAATTGTTGTTCCAATACGAAAAATAGGACAAAACGTCTGATTATCAGTATTTAGAAACGACAAAATGGCTTAAAATAAGACAAAATGAGTTTTTTAAAAAATATGTTTGGAAGTTCTAATGAAGAAATTACTACTTCAAAGGTAAATTGGATTCAATTAGTAGATTTGGGTCAGCTAAAAGAAATAATTGATACGTCTACCGAAAAACCGGCACTAATTTTCAAGCACAGTACACGTTGTAGCATCAGTAGAATGGTGTTGAAACAATTTGAAAATGAATTCGATTTAAAAGATAAAATAACTCCATATTTTCTGGATTTATTAGAACACAGAGATATTTCTAATGAAATTGCTAACAGATTTGGAGTAACGCATCAATCGCCACAACTGATAATTATAAAAAATGGAGTTTCAATTTATGATGCTTCTCACGAAAGTATTAATGCTGATGACTTACAGAAATTTGTTTAAAAAAATATAAAAAAAACGGCTTCAAATTTTGAAGCCGTTTTACTTTGATAAAAAAAATCTAAAAACTATTTTTTAATAATTTTCTTATTGTATTCTTTACCATCAACACTTATTTTAATTAAATAAATTCCGCTTGGTAAATGATTAATATTGATTCCTTGATTGATAACTTCTTCAGATGAATTAAAGTTCTTGGTGTAAACACTTTGACCAGTTAAACTGAAAATAGTAATATCTAAAGCTTTGTTTAATACATTATCAATATTTAAAAAGAATTCACCTTCTGTAGGGTTTGGATAAACTGAGATTTCATTTTTAACAAAGATATTATTGCTAATTAACTCATCATTTTTAGAAATTGCAGTTACTGGTGTATTTGTTCCAGCTAGTAAACAACTAATTGCAGTAACTGTTCTTGTTCCGTTTGAGTTTGCCATAGTTCCTACACTATTTTTTGCAACCATAGAAAACGTATAAGTTAAACCAGCAGTAATTAAATAAGTGTTTAAAAACTGATTTCCTGTAACATCACTTGCGTAAAGATTTCCGTTTCTGTAAATATCGTAAGCTGTTGCTCCTGCTGAAGTGGTCCAAGTAAGGTTTATTCTACTGGTTGTTGTAGCGCAATCTGCAATAGTAGAAAGCGTAAACGTACCAGGAATACAACTTGTTGCTGTAACAGATAAAGTTCCGTTTGAATTTGTTGTTTGTCCAATAGTGTTTTTTGCTTTAACCGAATAAGTATAAACAGTTCCGCCAGTAATTAAATAACTATTGATGTATTGATTTCCAATTACATCAGCTTGGTAAAGAACTCCGTTTCTGTACACATCATAAGCCGTTGCATTTGCAGACGCAGTCCAATTTAATCGATTTTGACTTGTTGCAGAAGCACTACATTCTGAAGTAACTGTTAGTGTAAAGGATCCTGGTGTTGCACAGTTTATGGCAGTTACAGATAAAGTTCCGTTTGAATTTGCCGTTTGAGTTGCCGTACTATTTTTAGCTTTTACAGAATAAGTATAAGTAGTTCCAGCAACAACATTGGTTGTATTAATATAAGACGTTGTTGTTATGTTTGTATCCCATAAAATTCCATTTCTATAAATATCATAAGAAGTTGCATTTGCAGAATCTGTCCAAGAAAGATTAACTCTACTTGTTGTTGTAGCGCATTGAGGAGTTGCAGTTAATGTAAATGTTCCTGGAGTTGCGCAATTTAAAGCTGTTACTGATAAAGTTCCGTTTGAATTTGTTACTTGAGTTGTTCCTGTATTTTTAGCTTTTACAGAATAAGTATATATTGTTCCAGCAACAACATTAGTAGTATTTACATAAGTAGTAACTGTTACGTTTGTATCCCATAAAATTCCATTTCTATAAACATCATAAGAAGTTGCATTTGTAGAAGCTGTCCAAGAAAGATTAACTTGACTAACTGTACTAGTACATGCGGGCGTAACTGTAAGTGAGAATGTTCCTGGCGCAGCAACTGTTCCGTTGCAAGTCATGTTTAAATTTGATTTAAGCGCTGTAAAAAAGCCTAATGCATAATTATCTCTGCCAGTTTCACTTAATAATTTTGCTTTATTTGAGGCGTTATCAACAAATCCCATTTCGTTTAAACAAGCAGTTGTAGAACGACCAAAAATTCCTAAATTATTTCGATTAAAAGGAACTCCGCTATTTCTGCTTGTAACAGCTGCTTTAAGTGCTACTTCTGCCTGTACTTTTGTAGCATAAGCAGTATTAATAGCTGCACTTTCAGCGTTTGCAGTTAGTTCAGGATCAGTGCCATAAAAACTTTCTGTTCCGTTGGCCGTACTAGTTGCAGCTGCATCATTTGTTGCGTCACCATCAGCATTACAATGAATACTTAATAATCTATCTGCATTCCAGTTTTGGGCTTGCAATGCTCTTGCACTTACATTAGACCAACCATTTACATTTGTAGTTCTTGACATATGAACTATTACTGACGGACAACTATTTTGCAACAATGTTCTAACTTTTAATCCAACAGCTAGAGCACTTTCAATTTCTGTTGTTGTTCTTCCGTCTGGATTATCACTGGTACTTGTACCATAACCGTGTCCTGGATCGATATATATGACTTGAGAATTTGCTGCAAATGAAAATAAAATGGTAAATAAAAATATATATAATTGCTTCATGGGAATTAAAATTTAATTTGTGAAGTGAATATTTGGCCCGTTTTTCCGTCAGTAAAAATTATTCCGTTTGTGCCAAAAAAACTTGGATCACTTTCAAGTGAATTTTTTGTTTGGGTCATTTTTTTTGATTTGGAAGTAGTAACATCAAACAAATAAATATCTGAATTACTTACATCATGTCCATCAAGACTTTCACTTATAAATCCTAATAAATAGTTATCGTTCTTAGACCACGAAGTTGCAATTCCTTCACCTAATTTTGCTATTACTCCTGAACCATCAATATTGTATACAAAGAGGCTTGAACCCTCATGTAGAGCTACTTTTTTCCCATCATGGGATAAAGTAGCACTATAAAATTGACCTTCATTATTTGTAACAACCCATGATTTCATCGTGTTTAAATCAATAGCTTCAATTTTTAAAGTCCTAATGTTTGTATAAACAACAACATTACTTCCTTTTGTATTCCCTTTATAAGAAGGCAAATAATTATGATTAATGTTTACTTTTTCTGTCTTTTTAGTTTTTATAGTATAACTAAAAACTTCAGAATTCATAATATAACCATTTTCAGGTTTCACTTTATAAAAGAAAGTTTCACCATCATTTGCCCAGCTATAACCATAACCACTTCCTTCAGTTTTAGAAATTTGAGTTAGTTTTTTGGTTTTTACATTTAATAATGAAATTCCTTTTGATTGTTCGCCTGATACCAAAATAAATTCGCCATTTGGCGAAGGAATAGGATTGGCGAAACTGCCTTTAGTTTCAATTTTTTTAGTTTTAGATAGTTTTTGTGAAAAGCCATTAGTACTAATAATAGTTAATACTAATAGAATTAGAATTTTTTTCATGGTTTAGGTTAAATTGTTTAGATTATATCGCAAAGAATATAAAAATAGAATTAATAACCTAAATTATTTACTAACAATTCGTTAAGTGGTAAAATTGTACAGATGAAATGCGAAAAAGGAGGTTTTCAAAACTGAAAACCTCCTTTTTAAAAGTATAAAATATAGGATTTATCTTCTAAACTTATTCCTTGTAATTATGTCTTTTAATTTTGCTTTCAAATCTTCACCAGAATCATAAACCATCTGATCATTACTTGGAAATTGAACGGCACGTTTATTAAAATAAGGTAAATAACTGTCGTCGCAAGCACTTTTATCTCCGTTATAATTGGCATATATATGTTCAAAAACAAACTCACTTGTTACCGGGAAAGCTTCTATTAACTGATTGTTTCTAAAATCGATATAATCTACTTTTGCAATAACTTGACAAGATTTAAACTGCTTGAATTCATAAATATTAACTCGAATAGTTTTAAAATTATCTACTTTTATAGGATTTCCTATACTGTCTTTTACTACATTTCCATTAGTGTCTAAAAGTGTTTTTACTCCATCTTTCACCTGTTTTTCCTTGATAAATTCTTTCTCTTTAATTTGTTCTGGCGAAATATTTATCTGACGAAAATTGACTATTAATCCGTAGTCATAACTAATATTTTTTAGACGATTACTATGATAAACTGTCCATTTATCATTTAATCCGTACGTGCTAAAATCTAATAAATCATCTTGCAAGCGAGCAGGAATAATCATATTGGTTTGATTCTTAGTATACACACTTACAAAATCAGTACCTTTTTGTTGTGCTTCTTGTATCAATTTGCTTACATCTTTGTAACCAGGATTCAAATTTTCTAAATAAATTAAATCATCATAAGATTTACGATAATCCATTTTGTTATTTGATTTCAAAAGCTTTACTGCATTATCATATAAATATTTAGACAAGGCATTTTTGCTATTTACAATTTGGTCAGAATAAGTATCAAACGGGAAATAAGCACTACGTCCTTCTTTAAGTAATTGCAATGGCAACAATGGTCTAATCTTTTCTTGACGATTATTTAGTTGTAAATAGGCATTATAGATTCGTTCAAAATTTGCAGGATTTGCATCTTTAGCTAGCATATCAATGTTTCGTAAATCGCGATCTTTCGCTTTAGCAAATGCTTCTTCAAGCAAATACACATAATCTTGTTTTCCTTTGGCATCTTTCTTAGTACGTAACGATTCGACTGCACGATTTATAGCGCTATCATAATCACCATCACTAAGTAAAGATTGTGTTTTTTTTACACCACAAGAATAAACAATAAATAAAAAGGATAAGAGTAAAGTAATTTTTCTCATAATGGTAATTTTAATTAAACAAATATATTTTTTTTGAAACTATTTCCTGCTATGCATTTCAAACGAAGTTCACAGAACTCCAAATTTAATAAAATTCAAGTGAAGTAATCTTTTATTTTTTAAAGAAAAAACAAAAGGATTTACACTGCTATTAGGGCTATTTTGATAAAGGCAAACATCGAGCCAAAAAAACTCCAAAAACAGGTTTTAGGAGTTTAGTTTTTAACTATTATAAAGATAATTTGTCCTTTTTTTTTAAAATAATAAAGTCTAAAAAGCTTGAAAATACAATTCCTAATGTATAATAAACTAAATCACTCCAAATAAAATCCTGACCTAAAATATAATGCCCAAGTGAAGTTTTTCGAATAGAAACTATCCATTCTGCTCTATAAATTTGAAGAAATTCGATACAATAACAAAATAATAAAGCAAGAATTATAACTCTCTTTTGATTGTAATTCACGAAAAGAAAACACATTCCAAAATAAACCATTATAGCATATAAAATATCTCCAAAATAAGTTGGGATACCATCAATTTTTCTAGATACAATACCCAAAATGACTGTGAATATAATTAGTGTGAGATAAGAAAAACGATTGTTTTGAAGCATATAATTTAACAGTCAGCCATATTTACAGCAATAGCCAATCCGCCTTCAGAAGTTTCCTTGTATTTATTATTCATGTCTTTTGCCGTTTGCCACATCGTATTTACAACCTTGTCTAAAGGAACTTTGGCATTTTTTGGGTCAGTTTCCAGAGCTAATTCGGCAGCATTTATGGCTTTTATGGCTCCCATAGTATTTCTCTCTATACACGGAATTTGTACCAAACCACCAATAGGATCACAGGTTAATCCCAAATGGTGTTCCATAGCGATTTCAGCAGCCATAAGAACTTGCTCAGGAGTTCCGCCCATAAGTTCACATAATGCCGCTGCAGCCATAGCAGATGACACGCCAATTTCGGCTTGACAACCACCCATTGCAGCAGAAATTGTTGCGCCTTTTTTGAAAATACTTCCTATTTCGCCAGCAACCATCAAAAATTGCTTGATTTCCTTTTCTCCAGCATCATGGTTTTCTATTACTAAATAATACATTAATACGGCAGGAATTACACCAGCACTTCCATTAGTTGGTGCTGTTACAACTCGTCCTAACGAAGCATTTACTTCATTTACCGCAAGTGCAAAACAAGAAACCCATTTTAAGATTTGACGAAATTTGACTTCGGTTTTTCTAATACATTCCAACCATTCTTGAGGATTTGAGTAATTGGCTAATCCTATTAAGTTTTGATGCATATCAAACGCTCTTCGGCGAACATTTAATCCACCAGGTAAAATTCCTTCAGAATGACAACCTATATGCATACATTCTAACATCGTTTCCCATATTCGCATTAATTCTTTATCAATAATTTCTTCAGAACGCATCGATTTTTCGTTTTCGTAAACGATTTCTGATATCATTTTCTTTTCTGAAATACAATATTGTAATAATTCTTCTGCTAAATTAATAGGAAAAGGAAAGGCGTGTTTTATTTCAATTTTTTTCTTGGCATTTGCTCGTTCTTCTTTAACAACAAATCCGCCGCCAATAGAGTAGAAGGTAGATTGGTATTCTTTTTCATCGGAAGTAAATGCGGTAAATGTTAATCCATTGGCATGAAAAGGAAGAAAATTTTTATTGAAAACAATGTCTTGCAGAAAATAAAATGGAATAAGTTGTTTGTTAGCGAGATTTATTTCTTTTTTGTCTTCGATATTTTTTATAATTCCAGAGATATTTTCTACTGGAATGTATTCAGGATCTTGACCGCTAAGTCCTAACATTATTGCTAAATCGGTTGCATGACCAGTTCCTGTTAGCGAAAGAGAGCCATATAAATCTACTTTAACACGTATGGTTTTTTCTAAAATATTTCTTTCGGTTAATTCGCCTAAAAATCTTTCGGCAGCGCGCCAAGGACCAAGTGTGTGTGAGCTAG
>NZ_JAYSSZ010000182.1:0-9625 GCF_043720215.1 Flavobacterium sp.
CCAGAAGGTAATTCGACCATTCCGTAAGATAGATGAAATAAGCTTGAAGCCCAATCGAATCCTAATTTTTTAAGGATCAAGAACAAAACTCGAAAGTGATAATCTTGCTCATTACCAACAGTATAAACCATTCCACCAATATCTGAAAAATCTTTAACACGCTGAATGGCTGTTCCTATATCTTGTGTCATATAAACCGCTGTTCCGTCAGAACGCAATACAATTTTACGATCTAATCCGTCTTCGGTCAAATCGATCCAAACTGAACCATCAGGATCTTTTTCGAAAACACCTTTGTCTAATCCTATTTGAACTACTTCTTTTCCTAATAAATAGGTATTGCTTTCGTAATAATAAGAATCAAAATTGACTCCTAAATTTTTGTATGTTATTGCAAAACCATCATAAACCCATTGGTTCATGGTTTTCCAAAGTGCAATTACTTCTGGTTTCCCAGCTTCCCAATCAAGTAGCATTTGTTGGGCTTCAATAATAATTGGGGCTTGTTTTTTAGCTTCTTCTTCGGTTTTTCCTTGGGACATTAATTCGCTTATTTCTGCTTTATATGTTTTATCAAAAGCAACATAATATTTACCAACTAATTTATCTCCTTTCAAACCAGAAGTCTGTGGCGTTTCTCCATTTCCGAATTTCTGCCAAGCCAACATCGATTTGCAAATATGAATTCCTCTATCGTTGATGATTTGAGTTTTATATACTTTTTTACCTGAAGCTTTAATAATTTCGGCAACAGAATATCCTAATAAATTATTACGAACGTGACCTAAATGCAATGGTTTGTTTGTGTTTGGCGAAGAATATTCTACCATAATCGCTTTCTCACTTTCACCCGAAGTTACAAAACCAAATTGTTCGTCGGTTTTTATTCCGTTGAAGAAATTGATATAATATTCATTTGAAATTACAATATTCAAAAATCCAGAAACTACATTAAAACCTGTAACTTCGGTTACATTTTCGACTAAAAAACTTCCAATTTTATTACCTAAATCGGCTGGATTGCCTTTTATAACTTTTAATAAAGGAAAAATAACCATCGTAATATCGCCTTCAAATTCTTTCCTAGTTGACTGAAACTCGATTTTTTCGATTGTAACATCGAATAATTCTTGAATTGCTGTTTTGATACTTGGAATTAAAATTTCTTGTAGTGACATTTTTATTTTTATTTTAAGATGCCAAAGATAATAATATTTAATTGGAAAATTATTTGTAGCTTTATATGAAATAAAAACTATTTTTTTCGTTAAATTTAAGAATAATTCCTAATTATAATCTTCTTTTTTTTATATAATTTCCTGAGTATTATTGATTATCAAATTGTTAATATTAATACTTCGGCGACAAAATTTACTTTTAATCGATATTTTTTTATATTTTTGTCATATAAATTTTATTTCTATGAAGAAAGTTCTACACCTTATAACACTACTTTTTTCGATAGCTTGTTTTTCGCAAGCCATCACTGTAAACACGAGTACTTATACTGTCCCACAATTAGTTACTGATATTTTAGTAAATAAACCTTGTGTTCCCGTTACAAATATTACTTGGCGAACAGGAACCAATTTTGGTTCTACAAACGGAATTGGCTATTTTGATAATACAAATCCTGCTTTCCCATTAGCTAGTGGTGTACTTTTAACCACTGGAAATGTATTGAATTCTCCTGGACCAAACACAACGCAACTAAATGATGGGAATGCCGCCTGGACTGGTGATGCAGACTTAGAAGCAACACTTTTAGCTGCTGGAATTACAATGAATTCAACAAATGCAACTGTTTTAGAGTTTGATTTTGTCCCTTTCTCATCTAATTTCAATTTTCAATTTTTATTTGCTTCTGAAGAATATGGAAATTTTCAATGTCAGTTTTCTGATGCATTTGCGTTTTTATTAACCAATACTTCAACCGGAATTACTACAAATCTAGCAGTAGTTCCAAGTACTTTAACACCTATTTCGGTGGTTACTATTCGAGATTTTTTATACAACTCCTCTTGTCCTTCGGTTAATCCTAGCTATTTTGGAGCTTTCAATGGTGGATCTGGAGCAGCTGGTTCTGCAACAAATTTTAATGGACAAACAGTTGTTATGAATGCTTCGTCATCAACATTAATTCCAAATACAACGTATCATATTAAATTGGTTATTGCCGACAGACAAGATAATCAGGCTGATTCAGCTATATTTTTAGGAGCCAATAGTTTTAATGTGGGTCAAGATGTGTTGGGTCAAGATTTAACCATTGCAACAAATACTGCAATTTGCGAGAATAGCACACATACCATAACTTCTGGATTAGATCCATTAGTTTATTCTTTTGCATGGACACTTAATGGAAACCCAATAGGTGGAAATACTCCAAACTTAACTGTGAATCAGCCTGGAATTTATGGACTTACTTATACTATTATTGCTACTAATTGCGTGGTAACAACAGATTTTATTAATGTCGAATATTTTAATGCAATAACAACTCCTGATCCAGTAAATTTGTATAAATGCAATTCAGGCTTACCAAGCTATACTTTCGATTTGTCTTTTAATACACCTATTGTAAATATTGCTGGAACTCAAATCAGCTACCATGCTTCTTTAGTTGATGCAACTTCAAATAGTAATCCACTGCCGAATAGCTATACCGTTACAACTGCAAGTTTACCAGCTACAATATGGGTTAGGATTTTAGACCTAGCGACTGGTTGTACTATTACAAAAACGTTTCTATTAGCACTTACACCTCCTCCTGTTGCAAACAATCCAGGAAACATCACTTTGTGTGAAACAACATTAGGTTCAAGTACTGCCGATTTTAATTTAGCAACACAAACATCTGCAGTTTTAGGTGGTCAGTCATCAACAATATATAGTGTTTCTTATCATACAAATGCTGCTGACTCAAATGCTGGTACAAACCCAATAGATATTACGACGATTTTCCCTTCAGGAAATACAACTATATTTGTTAGAATTCAGAACAGTACTGATCCAGCTTGTTTCAACACTACGAGTTTTAACCTGATTGTTACACCAAGACCAGTACTAGATGCAATACCTAATCAGTATGTCTGCGTAAGTTATACACTACCTGTATTAGTTAACCCAGGCACGTATTATTCGGGTCCAAATCAAGGTTTACCTATTTTACCGCCTGGAACTGTAATAACAACTGATACAATAGTTTATATTTATCATGCTAACGGAGTATCTCCTAGTTGTCCATCAGAAAGAAGTTTCGAAGTAGAAATTGTCACAACATTAGATATAACACCAGCTGATGTAATTACTTGTGATCAATATTTATTACCAGTATTAGAATTTAACACTCGATATTTTACAGCATTAGGTGGTCCAACTGGTGGCGGAACTGAATTGTTTGGAGGCACAACTGTAATAAATACTCCAGGAGTAACAACAATTTATGTTTATTTTGTTTCAACAGAAACTCCTTCTTGCACGCTTCAAAGCCAATTTAATGTTACTATAAATGTTACACCAACTATAACTGGACCTTTTCCAACTATTTTTGACTGTGTATCTTATAATTTACCACCATTAACTGTTGGGGATTATTATACATTAGACACTACAACTGGTGTTTATACACTTGCTGTTTCCCCAATAATTACTACAACAACGCTATATGTTTTTGCTACAAGTAATACGTGTAGAACTACTGATATTGTTTTTACAGTTTATATTGGTACTTTAGGAATTACTGATATAACCGAGTGTTTGTCTTATACATTACCAACACTACCTATTGGAGAATATCGTGACGCACCAAACGGAGCTGGAAATATCATTCCCGCCGGAACCGTAATTACAAGTACAACAACTATTTACACTTATGTTCCTGGCCTACCTGCACCCAATTGTACCGATGATGATTTCTTTATAGTAACAATTCAAGGGCCATTTATAACGACACCAACAGATGTCACAACATGCGCAAGTTACTTATTACCAGTTCAGCCTGATGGAGCGGACTATTATGTGTTATCTGGCGGACCAGTAACACCTGGAAATGTTCAATTAATTCCAAATGTAGATTCAATAACGACGACGACTACAATTTATGTTTACAAACCATCAGCAGTAGTGGGATGTTTTAACGAAAAACCTTGGTTAATTACAATTAATCAAAGACCAATAATAGACTCAAGAGCCAATGTAGAACAGTGCGATTCATATATACTGACACCATTAACTAATGGGAATTACTTTGATGACCCAAATGGTATAAACCCGCTAGCTGCAGGAGATGTTATTAGCACAAACAACACAATTTATATTTATGCAGCGCATCCAAGTGATGCTACTTGTTTTAGTCAAAATTCATTTGACATTGCTATAAATGGTGTTGAAGCGGATCCTATTCCTACACCATTAAGTTATTGTAATAGTTTTACTTTTCCAGTTTTACCAACACCAAATAATTTTTATTACACATTACCTGGTGGCCCATTAGGTGGCGGAAGTATAATTCCTGCAGGAACTATAGTGAATTCAACGACTGTACAAGCAACTCCTTATTATATTTATTATGAGACAGGAGACCGATTAAACTGTAGCGATGAAAATCCATTCACTATCCTTATAAACAATACTCCGGTACTAACACCGGCAGTTCAAACTATAGTTAATGCATGTGATTTTTATACTTTGCAACCATTAACGATTGGGAAATATTATACATTATCTGGAGGACCTTCAGCTACAGGAAATACAGAAATTGTAGCTCCAATAACTTATAATTTGGCAAATCCTGCACCTACAACAATTTACGCTTATGCAGAAACTGGTACTACACCAAATTGTCCAATCGAACAACCAATAAATATTACTATTTTTAATGTTACTGAACCAGCAAATGTAACACGTTGTTCTAGCTATACATTACCTACTTTACCAGTTGGACAAAATTATTATTCAAGTACAGGTGGAGTTGGCTTGTTACCATCAAATGTGATATTTACAACACAAGATATTTATGTTTTCGGATTTTCATCATTTGTGCCAAGCTGTTCTGATGAATCTATGTTTACAGTAACAATCGTTCCAAGACCTATTGCAAATGCAGTAACAATACCTCAAGAGTGTGATACTTTTGGTGTAAATGATGGTGTTTTTCAGTTCGATTTGACGACATTAGCTATTAGAAATCAAGTTCTAAATGGACAAACACCTGATGCTGATTTTACCTTAACCTTTTACACTTCTCTAGCTGATGCAAATAATCCGTTAGCGACTCCAATAGCAACACCAGCAGCATATCAAAATGATAACCCGCTTATTGATAGTGTTTGGATTAGAATAACAAATAATACAATACCAACAGATCCTTGTTTTGACGTTGTTGAATTAAGGTTAATCGTAAATCCTTTACCTGAACCAGTTTTAGAACCTGAATATTTTATTTGTAAAGATCACAAAACTGGAACTTTATTAAATTTTGCAACTTTAGATCCTGCGTTGTCTGGTGCAAATTATTCATTCGAATGGACTTCCTTAGCAAATGGAACAACAATATTGGCTACAACACCTACGTATACTACAAATATACAAGATACTTATTCTGTAAAAGTTACCGATACTTCTGTAACTCCAAATTGTCCTAATACTATTACAACAAAAGTAACAGAATACGAACCTTATATAGAAATTGCATATAGTGATGCATTTGAGAATCCAACTTATATTATAGTAAACGTATTAGGTAATGGTTCCGGAAATTACGAATACCAGATTGATGGTTCTCCTTATCAAGACAGTAATATATTTTATAATGTAACTCCTGGAAATCATATTATTGCTGTAAATGATAAAAACGGACATTGTAATCCTGCGCCAACAAATGCAGAAATTGTAAACTACCCGAAATTCTTTACACCAAACGGTGATGGTTTTCATGAGACTTGGAATATTACGCATTTGAAAACAAGTAATCCAAATGCACCAATATCTATTTTTGACAGATTCGGGAAGTTTATCAAACAAATCACACCCACGACTGATGGTTGGAATGGAAAATTTAACGGACAACCTTTACCAGCTAATGATTATTGGTTTACAGTAGATTATAATGAAAAAGGTGCTTCCAAAGTATTTAAATCACATTTTACTTTAAAAAGATAATAAGTAAATTTTAATAAAAAAAACCTCGTAAACAATAACATTTACGAGGTTTTTTTTATTCTATAATCAATGTTAAACATTTCTTAAAATTGTAACATTTTGTTAAATCCCGAGTCTAGTAGATAGTAAATTTGCAAATCCAAATAATCATCAATCACAATCAAATAATAAAATCAATGAAATTAAAAATCTTTATCATTTGTATGCTAACACAGTTTGTTGGTTTACAAGCACAAACATCGGCTCCAGCAAATTTAAATTTAGGAAGTGTTTCTGGAAAAATAATTGACAAGAAAACAAACGAGCCAATTCCCTATGCATCGGTAAGTATAAAAGACGACGGAAAGATAATTTCTGGAGGAATTACGAAAGAAAATGGATCTTTTACTATTAAAAATCTTACGTTAAAAAATCTTACTATTGAAGTACAATTTATGGGATATAAAAAGTATATAAATACATTTTCATTATCTCCTGACAACAAAAGTCTAGCGCTAAAAAATATTGCCCTTGAAGAGGAAGCAACTGAACTTGAAAGCGTTTCAATTGTAAAAGAACGCTCTAGTATCGAACAAAAAATTGATCGAAAAGTTGTAAATGTTGGGAAAGATTTAATTTCTTCTGGAACAACAGCCTCAGAAATTTTGAACAATATACCAACTGTAAGTGTCGATCCTCAAACCAAAGAATTGAGTCTTCGTGGAAACAGCAATGTTAGAATTTTAATAGACGGAAAACCATCTAATATTGATGCAACGCAGTTATTGCAGCAAATTCCTTCTTCTTCTATAAAACAAATTGAATTAATTACTAATCCATCAGCAAAATACAATCCTGAAGGAATGAGTGGAATAATAAATATTATTTTGCACAAAAATGCAAATGATGGTTTTAATGGAAGTATTAATTCTGGGGTTACATTTGGCATCACTCCAAAAGTAAATACTGCTCTAAACTTAAATTATAAAGTAGGAAAAGTGAATTTTTATGGGAACTATGGTTTAAATCATGGAAAAAATGCCAATAATGGAAACATTAATAGTTTTAGGCCAAATTTAGAAAATGAGCAGACATTTCAATTCAAAAATTTGAATACTTCCCATTTAGTAAAAATTGGAATGGATTATTATATTAATGATAAAAACACATTGTCATTTTATACCAACCAGAATATTGTTAATGGAAGTGGAAACGGCCTTACTAATATAAATTATTTAGATAGTTCATTAAGTGATTCCCGACAATTATTTGATTCAAAATCTAATAACAACACACAAACTTATGATGTTGCTTTTAAACATGATTTTAATAAAAAAGGTGAAAATATAGAACTTCAAACTAATTTCTCGAACACTAAAAGTCCAGAAAATACTGATTATAACGAGACCGAAACAGTACCTGTTAAAACAACATTAAGAACAAATGATATTGTTCGAAATACGGATTATTTGCAAATTAATATCGATTATGTAAATCCGTTAACAGAAACTACAAAGTTAGAATTAGGAGCTGAAACTAGGATTCAAAATATTACAAATTATTTTGACGAAACTGCATTTGAAGCTACAGTACCGTACAGCAAAATAGGGAACTCAAATTTTGAATTCAGCAGAAATATTAGTGCTGTTTATACCAATTACAGCAAACAATGGAAAAAGTGGAGTGCACAATTTGGAGTTCGATTAGAGCATTATAACATTCAAGGGGATTTTAAAAATGTGGTGAATTCATCATTCCTAACTGAAAATTTGAATGATAACAATTCAATTGAAGATAATATAGTTTCAGTTTATCCGTCAGCTTTTTTTAATTATAAACCGAGTGACCAAAACTCATATAATTTTAATTTTTCAAGAAGAGTAGACAGACCAAATGTGGGACAAATTAGCCCGATTCGTGAGTGGACAACTCCATTAGTTGAATCACGTGGAAACCCAAACTTGCAACCACAATTCACAAATTCGTTTGAGGTAAATTACACTAGAACAGTAAAAATAGGCTCTATAACTACCGGCGTTTTCTACAGACAAATTAATGACGAGATTGGAAGAGTTATTTATAAAAATCCAGCCAATAATAGTCAAGATATCATTTCATACGATAATTTCGACAACAATAATGCTTTTGGTATTGAAGCTTCTACAAATTTAAAATTAGCAAAATGGTGGTCAGTAAATGCTAGTGCCGATTCGTATTTTAAAACCGTAAAAGGAACAGTACAAAACGCAAATACTGGTTTACAAGAAAAAGGAGAAATAGATGTTATAAGTTTTAACACTCGAGTAAATCAAACATTTACTGCGACTAAAAATTTAAAAGTTAATTTATTTGGAATGTATCGCGGTCCTGATTTAGGATTACAATTTGAAAGAAAACCTATGTATAAAGCAGATATAGGAGCAACTTACAGCATTCTAAAAGGAAAAGGAAGTATTACTGCTAGATTAAATGATATTTTTGACACAATGCATTTTGAATTCGATGGAAATATACCATACAGACAAGCAGGAGCTTTTTACTGGGAAAGTCAAACAGTATATGTAGGTTTTAATTATATGTTTGGTGGCGGAAAAAACAAAGCATTACAACGCAAACAACGTGATGCAAACGAAACCCAAAGTGGTGGTGGGTTATTATAAAAGCAAAAAGCTCCAAAATAATTTGGAGCTTTTTTTATGAAAATATTTTAATTAATTACCACTTAATAATTGCACTTGCCCAAGTAAATCCTGAGCCAAAAGCGGCTAAAACAACTGTATCTCCTGCTTTTATTTTTCCTTGTTCCCAAGCTTCCGTTAAAGCAATAGGAATAGATGCTGCAGTAGTATTTCCGTATTTCTGAATGTTATTAAAAACCTGATCGTCTGATAAATCAAATTTCTTTTGAATAAACTGCGAAATTCTCAAATTTGCTTGATGCGGAATAAGCATATCTATATCAGAAACTTTCAAATTATTGGCTTCTAATCCTTCGTTAATTACTTCCGAGAAACGAACAACTGCATTTTTAAACACAAATTGCCCATTCATATAAGGAAAATAACTTTCATCATCTGGGTTGTTATCTGCAATAATATCAGTAACCCAACGACCTCCCATTCCTGGTGCCAAAACCGATAATTCTTTTGCATATTCTCCTTCCGAATGCAAATGGGTGGAAAGTATACCTTTAGTTACATCTTCTTCTCTGCTTAAAACTGCAGCTCCAGCTCCATCTCCAAAAATAACAGAAACATTTCTGCCTCGAGTGGTCATATCTAATCCTAAAGATTGCACTTCTGAAGCAATCACTAAAATGTTTTTATACATTCCTGTTTTAATATATTGATCTGCAACTGACAAAGCATATATAAATCCAGAACATTGGTTTCTAACATCTAATGCGCCAATAGTCCTTAAACCCAATTCTTTTTGCACTGCAACTCCAGGTCCTGGAAAATAGTAATCGGGAGAGATTGTTGCA
>NZ_JAYSSZ010000183.1:0-9601 GCF_043720215.1 Flavobacterium sp.
ACTGCTCCCATAAGCAAACCGCCTGCTGATCCTCCTTCAGCATATAAATGCTTTGCTGATGTGTATTTTTCTGCTATTAAAAATTTTGAACAATCTATAAAATCAGTAAATGTATTTTTCTTTTTTAATAATTTTCCATCATCATACCAAGGTCTTCCTAAATCTTCACCTCCACGAATGTGTGCTATGGCAAAAACAAATCCACGGTCTAAAAGACATAATCTTGTTGTCGAAAACGTGCAATCCATAGAGTAACCATAAGAACCGTAAGCATATTGCAACAATGGATTGCTTCCATCGAGCTGCACTTCAACTTTATGAATCATCGAAATAGGAATTTTTGTTCCGTCGCTAGCTGTAGCCCAAAGTCTTTTTTCTACATAATTATTCTTATCAAATTTTCCACCTAAAACTTCCTGTTCTTTTTTAATTTCTTTGGTTTTGGTTCTCATGTTAAAATCGATAACCGAAGATGGAGTTGTTAAAGATTGATAACCGTAACGAAGTATTTCGGTATCAAAATCTACATTAGCACCTGTTGATGCGGAATAGGTTTCACTCTCAAAAGGTAGATAATATTCTCCTTTTCCGCTCCAAGGCATAATTCTAATTTTATGCAAACCATTTTCGCGTTCTTCTACAACCAAAAAGTCTTTAAAAATTTCGATATCTTCTAATAAAACGTCTTCTCTGTGAGCAATTACTTCTGTCCAGTTTTCTTTTGATGTTGCTGTTTCTAATGTTTTCATCAATTTGAAATTCTCAGCTTCATCTTTATTAGTCATAATATAAAAACTATCACCGTAGTGATTAATGCTATATTCTAAACCACGAACACGTTTTTGAAACATTCTAAATTTTCCATCAGGATTATCGGCTTCAAGGATTTGATATTCAGTTGTAAGCGTGCTTCCAGACTCAATTGCTAGGTATTTTTTTGATTTTGATTTGGCAATATCTACATTATACGTTTCGTCTTTTTCAAAATAAACCAAAATATCATCTGAAGAATTTGAACCTAATTTGTGCTTGAAAATTTTGTCCGAACGCAACGTAACTTCGTCTTGTGTCGAATAAAAAATAGTGAAATTATCATTTGCCCAAACGGCAGAACCTGATGTGTTTTCTATTTTATCAGATAAAATTTCGTTTGTTTCTAAGTTTTTTATCTGAATCGTATAAATTCTTCTTCCAATAAAATCAGTACTAAAAATAGCCAACTTATTGTCTGGACTAACACTTAATCCGCCCAGTTGAAAATAAGTTTGCCCTTTTGCCATTTCGTTACAATCGAACAAAATTTCTTCTTTTGCTTCTAAACTTTCTTTTTTACGAGAATATATTGGATAATTTTGCCCTTTTTCGAAACGAGTAATATAGTAATATCCGTTATACAAATAAGGAACTGACTGATCATCTTCCTTAATTCTGGCTTTCATTTCTTCGAATAATTCTGTTTGAAATGTCTTTGTATCGGCTGTCATTTCGTTATAATATTCATTCTCTTTGTTTAGATAATCAATCACTTCTGGGTTTTCTCGATCGTTAAGCCAATAATAATTATCCGTTCGAATATCTTTATGTTTTTCTAAAGTATGTGGTTTTATAGCTGCTAAAGGAGCTGTTATTTTTTTAGACATTTTTGTTTTTAATTTTAATGACAAAAATAAGATAGAATTTCATTTTATAGCCAAGAATTCATAAAATTTATTAAACTAAAATCTGTGAATCTCTAGCTTTAATTATTAAATTTGCATTAAATTAAAAAACATACACATGGACTTAATGGCAATGATGGGTAAAATGAAAGAAACCCAACAAAAAATAGAAGACACCAAAAAACGTTTAGATACTGTTCTTATAGACGAGCAAAGCACTGACGGATTACTTAAAGTGACAATAACTGCAAACAATACGATAAAAAACATCTCTGTTGACGATGCTTTGTTAGAAGACAAGGAACAATTAGAAGATTATCTTGTTACGGTAATAAACAAAGCTATCGAAAAAGCGACAAGAGTAAACCTTACCGAACTTGATGCGGTTACTAAAGTAGACATGCCTATGATTCCTGGCATGGAAGACATGTTTAAATAAAAAATCACGAATTACGAATTATGAGTTTTTGAAACTCATAATTCGTAATTGATATTTACATTTTCAATTTCAAAAGTGTTTCCAAAACATAATCGTGCATGACTTCACGATAATCTAAATGAGTCACAATACGTAATTTTCCGTGTCCCATAGAGCTAATCGAAATTCCTTTCTCTCTCAATTTTTCGGTGATTACTTTTTCATCTAAATACGATTGAACCGAAAATATCAAAATATTAGTTTCTACTGGCTCTACAGAAGCTATCCAAGGCAAACTTTGCAAAACCTGAGCTAGTTCTTTTGCTCTACGATGATCTTCCGCTAAACGGTCAAAATGATTATCTAAAGCGTAAATTCCCGCCGCGGCTAAATAACCTGCTTGTCGCATGCCACCTCCAAATATTTTACGGATTCGTAATGCTCTATGAATTGTTTTTGCATCAGAAACCAAAACTGAACCTATTGGTGCTCCTAACCCTTTAGACAAACAAACTGAAATAGAATCAAATAATTCGCCGAATTGTGTTGGCGATTGCTTTTTTGCAACTAATGCATTCCATAATCTAGCACCATCGAGATGGTATTTCAAATCATTATCTAAACAAACTTGCTTAATTTCTCTAAGAGGTTGCAAATCATAACAAGCTCCACCGCCTTTATTAGTTGTATTTTCTATACTAACTAAACTAGTAAGTGGTGCATGATAAAACTCAGGATCATTAATAGCATTTTTGACCAAATCGGCAGTAATCATACCTCGATTTCCATCGACAAGATTACAGGAAACGCCACTGTTAAAAGAAGCTCCGCCACCTTCATAATGATAAATATGGGACCATTTATCACATATTATTTGTTCACCAGGATTGGTGTGCAATTTTATAGCCGTTTGATTTGCCATGGTTCCCGAAGGAAAAAACAAAGCAGCTTCCATACCAAACATTTCTGCAACTTTATCTTCCAAGGCGTTAACCGTTGGGTCTTGTTTATACACATCATCGCCTACTTTTGCGCTAAACATAGCGTTTAGCATTTCTTGTGTAGGCTTGGTTACAGTGTCACTAACTAAATTTATTTCCATATTTCGAATAGAATTCTTATTTTTGATGCTAAATATATAAATTACTTTTGCTTTTCTAGCCCTGATAGTAGTGAAAATCCCACGCTTTTGGGCGTGGATTGTAGCGGATAGCAGGACACGAGTAAAACGAACTGACGAAGCAAATAGCTTCAAGTAATTATTACAAAACTAAACAATTTTATGACAAATACCGAACAAATAAAAGGTATTGTGGAGCGTCTTGGTGCGTTGAGGAGGTATCTTTGACATTGATGCAAAACTAATAGAGATTACAAACGAGGAAGAGAAAACATTTGCTCCCGATTTTTGGAATAAAGCAAAAGAGGCTGAAATCCTTGTAAAAAACCTTCGATCAAAGAAAAAATGGGTCGAAGATTATGAAAAAGCCGTAAATTTATGTGATGAGTTACAATTAGCCTATGAGTTTTATCGTGAAGGAGAACTTTCTGAGGAAGAATTGGACGATTTGTATGAAACCACGAACAACCATATAGAAGGAATTGAGTTTAAGAACATGCTTTCTGACGAGGGCGATTCGCTTAGTGCTGTACTACAAATTACTGCTGGTGCTGGAGGAACAGAAAGTTGTGACTGGGCAAGTATGCTAATGCGTATGTATATGATGTGGGGAGAGAAAAACGGTTTCAAATTTAAAGAATTGAACTATCAGGAAGGTGATGCGGCTGGAATAAAAACGGTCACATTAGAGATTGAAGGCGATTATTCTTTTGGGTACTTGAAAGGTGAAAATGGAGTGCATCGCTTGGTGCGAATTTCCCCATTTGATAGTAATGCAAAACGACATACATCGTTTGCCTCAGTTTATGTTTATCCTCTGGTTGATGACACTATTGAAATTGAAATAAATCCTGCAGATATTGAGATTACAACTGCTCGTTCTAGTGGTGCTGGCGGTCAGAATGTAAATAAAGTGGAAACAAAAGTTCAGTTGACTCACAAACCAAGTGGAATTCAAATTCAGTGCTCGGAAACACGTTCGCAACATGATAATAGAAATCGTGCCATGCAAATGTTGCGTTCACAATTGTATGAAATAGAACTAAAAAAGAAACTAGAGCAACGTGCTGATATTGAAGCTGGAAAGATGAAAATAGAATGGGGTTCGCAAATTAGAAACTATGTAATGCAACCTTATAAGCTGGTAAAAGATGTACGAACAGGCCATGAAACCAGTGATGTAGATGGTGTAATGAACGGTAATATAGATGCTTTTTTGAAAGCATATTTAATGAAAATGGGACAAAAAGAAAGTTAAACTAAATAATTATATCATGACTAATTATATTAAGCGCTTTTATGACGAAGAAGTTTGGAAACAAATTGAATTAAAATCCCCTTTTATAGAAAGATATGAATTATGGATTTCTAATTATGGTACTATAAAACGAATCACATTTTCTTCAGGAATAGAAAAAATAGTAAAACCTCTTTTAACAGAAGGTTATCCATCGACAAACTTAATGGTTCTTACTCCAATAACTGAAAAAGAAAGTGCAAAATTTATACCTGCAAGGGAAGAAATAGCTGTTTTAAAATTAGAAATTAAGAATTATACAAACGAATTAGTTTCTATTACTGAAGATATAAAATATAAGGCGATTTTAAATAAAATCGAAGGAACTGAAGCAATATTAGCTAAGAAAAAGAAGGATTATTTAAAAAAATACCAGAAAGCTGAAAGAAAACGCAAGAAAACTTTTGGAGGACTCATTCATCGGTTTGTAGCTATTTATTTTATAGAAAAACCATCAAAGGATCATAATTTAGTTGCTCACATTGATTATGACAAACTAAACAATCATCATTCGAACTTAAAATGGATGACGCGTGAAGAAAATGCAACACATCAAAAAAGTAGTCCTTTTGTTATAAAATCTAAAGCGAAAGTTCTAGTAAATGGTGGACATCGTGGTAACACAAAACTCACTGAAAGCCAAGTAATGATTATTAAGAAGCGCATAAATGAAGGCATTGCATTGCGGGAACTCGCTAAACGACATAAAATTACTGAAACACAGCTTCTACGAATAAAACGAGGAATAAACTGGGGGAAAGTACCAGCTGCATTATAATAAAAAGGGTCTGAAATTTTCAGACCCTTTTAGAATATAATAACTAACTCTCATTGCTGCATTTTAAAATAATAATCGGCAGAATGTTTTCCACTTCCATACATAAGAAAGAAAATACATAATCCGAAAAGAAGTACCGATAAAATTAAATTTTGAATATCCATTTTGCCAATAAAATTGATTAAGAAAGCTCCAAATAAAATAGGTAATTGTGCGAAAATAGCCCAACGAGTTAGTAACCCAAAGACTAACATTATTCCACCAACTAAATTTGCCGCAACTACATAATGAATAATTACCATTCCGCCACCAAATTTTTTAAGTGATTCTGCATAAATATCGTAATACTCTGTGTTCGTTATAAAAGAAATACCTTTATAAAACAGATAAAATCCAACTAAAATACGTAGCAAATCTATTCCGTAATAGGTGTGAGCATTAGCCCATTTATTAAGTTTTTTTACAGTATCCATAATATTAAGGTTAAATTATTTCACTAAGTTATAAAATATTAACAACTAAAAAAAGAATTTATCAAAATTTATTCAAAATCAATAAGAAATTTATTTTTTAAAACATCTACTTCGCTAAGCCTTTTAATTTTAATATTAGATTTTGTCCAATTATTACTTGGGTTCAAGCGAATTGTTTTATTTTTTAATTTAACATCTATTGGCATATTAAAATTTGACTCAGATGATTTCCATTTATAAGATAATTTTCCTTTTTCTTTTTTTAATTCTAAAGTTGGAATCGTAGCGTATTTTAAATATTGATTAAAAACTGGAGTCAAGTTTATTCCTGATTCTGTGTTAAAGAAATCTACTACAGTATTAGTATCAATAATTTTATGACGGAAAGTTTCGCTATACTTCAAGAGTATTTTCCACCATTTTTCATCATCATTTACAATATGACGAATAGTGTTTAAAAGCAATGCTCCTTTTGGGTACATATCACCACTACCCTCTTTGTTTACGCCATAATCCCCAATAATCGGACGGTCATTATTTACATTATTACGCAATCCGTAAGCGTATTCCATCGCTTTGTCATAACCAAACTGACATTCAACAAAAACGATTTCGGTATATTGTGTAAATCCTTCATGAATCCACATATCGGCGATATCTTTGCTCGTAATACTGTTGCCAAACCACTCATGACCACTTTCGTGAATAATAATAAAATCGAACAACATGCCTACTCCTGTTCCCGATAAATCGCTTCCTAAATATCCTTTCTGATACTGATTTCCGTAAGCAACAGCGCTTTGATGTTCCATACCTAAATAAGGCGTTTCAACCAGTTTATAACCATCGGAAGCAAAAGGATAGGTTCCAAATTTTGACTGAAAACAGTCCATCATAGGTTTTACTTCTTCAAATTGTTTACGAGCTTTCTCTTCATTTTCTCGCAAGACATAATAATCTAAATCTAGTCCTTTGTAGTTTTCTCCAAAATGTACATAATCACCAATATTCAGGGTAACATCATACGAATTTATAGGGTTTTTTACTTCCCAATCCCAACGAGTATATCCGTTTTTTAAATCTTCCGAACCTACTAATCTTCCGTTAGAAACATTCATTAAACCATTAGGCACAGCTACTTTTATCGTTGCACCTAAATCTGGTTCATCGCTTTGAGAATCCTTACAAGGATACCACAAACTAGCTCCAGTTCCTTGGCAAGCTACTCCAATCCATTTTTTTCCTTGTTTATCTTTTGTAAATACAAAACCACCATCCCAAGGTGCTCTTTTGGCAATTATAGGGTTTCCGGAATAATAAAACCGTATTTTTTCTTGGTTTCCAATTTTTAAACTTTCATTGAAAGTGATAAAAACAGCAATTTCATCACGTTTATAATTCAGTTTTTTAGTATTATAAATAATACTATCAATTTGCATATTCTCGAATAAATCGATTTGAATTGTATTCGATTTATCGACAACTTTGAAAGTAATATCGTTGTAACCTACTATCGATTTTTCATCAATATTGACTTTGATATTTAAATCATAACGTTGCACATCGAAACAAGTTCGTTCTGTTCGCAAACCACCTTGAAGTGAATCACGACGAGTTATTTCCTGTGCAGACACTAAGTTTGTTAGTAATAAAAAGAGAATTATGTTTTTCATGTTAATTGAATTAAATAAAAAATCTACTACGTAAAGTTAGTAGTAGATTTTAATTTATTGCTGTTTTTAAGAAAAATTTTAATTAAATATTTTCCTATAAATAAAATATCCAATCCAAATTCCAAGTGAATAAATCAATCCAAATTGAATATCTGATGGGTAAGGATGACAACCGTTCCAACTTGGAAAATCGTATAATAATTCTATAATCCAATTTGGAGAATTATATTCCGAATCACAACAATCGGGAATTAGAAAATTCTCTAATATAAATGATAATAAATATGAAACTATAATTCCAGGTATTGAGAAAACGAATATTAAACCTATTTTTTTTAACATGACTAAACCTGAATCACTCCCAAATTAAATTGCTTCTCAATGGGTGCGTGATTTGCCGCCTCAATTCCCATCGAAATCCAAGTTCTAGTTTCAAGAGGATCAATAATAGCATCCGTCCACAAACGAGAAGCCGCATAATATGGCGAAACTTGTTCGTCGTAACGTGCTTTTATTTTATCAAACAATTCTTTTTCTTTGGCTTCATCAATGACTTCTCCTTTAGCTTTTAGCGAAGAAGCTTCAATTTGTGCGAGTACTTTTGCAGCTTGCGTTCCACCCATGACAGCGAGTTCGGCACTTGGCCAAGCAAATATTAATCTTGGATCATACGCTTTTCCACACATGGCATAATTTCCTGCTCCGTAAGAATTTCCTACAATGACAGTAAACTTTGGTACTACCGAATTAGAAACTGCATTGACCATTTTGGCACCATCTTTTATGATTCCGCCATGCTCTGATTTGCTTCCAACCATAAATCCTGTAACGTCTTGTACAAAAACTAATGGGATTTTCTTCTGATTACAATTGGCAATAAAACGGGTTGCTTTATCGGCAGAATCCGAATAAATAGCACCGCCAAATTGCATTTCGCCTTTGGCATTTTTAACTACTTTTCGTTGGTTAGCCACAATTCCTACAGCCCAACCATCAATTCTGGCATACGCTGTGATTAATGTTTTTCCGTAATCACCTTTGTATTCATCAAATTCAGAATTATCTACCATTCTTTTTATAATCTCGTACATATCATATTGATCTGCACGTGATTTTGGAATAATTCCAAATATTTCTTTTTCATCAAGTGCTGGTTTTTCTGATTTAGCACGATTAAATCCAGCTTTTTCAAAATCACCAATTTTACCAACAATACTTTTTATTCTGTCTAAAGCATCTTTGTCATCTTTTGCTTTATAATCTGTCACACCCGAAATTTCGCAATGTGTTGTAGCGCCACCTAATGTTTCATTATCGATAGTTTCTCCTATTGCAGCTTTTACTAAATAGCTTCCAGCTAGAAAAATACTTCCTGTTTTATCTACAATCATGGCTTCATCGCTCATAATGGGTAAATAAGCACCTCCAGCGACACAACTTCCCATAACCGCTGCAATCTGGGTAATTCCCATGCTGCTCATAATGGCATTATTTCTAAAAATACGTCCAAAGTGTTCTTTGTCTGGAAAAATTTCATCTTGTAATGGCAAATAAACGCCAGCTGAATCAACTAAATAGATAATCGGTAAACGGTTTTCCATGGCAATTTCTTGCGCACGAAGATTCTTTTTTGCAGTAATTGGAAACCAAGCTCCAGCTTTTACGGTAGCATCATTAGCTACAACAATACATTGTTTTCCTGAAACATAACCCATTTTTACCACTACTCCACCTGACGGACAACCACCGTGTTCTTTGTACATTCCTTCACCAACAAAAGCACCAATTTCGATATTATTTTCATTAGTATCAAGCAAATAATCAATACGTTCTCGAGCTGTCATTTTGCCTTCGGCATGTAGTTTTTGGATTCGTTTTTCGCCTCCTCCAAGTTTAACTTTTGCAAAGTGTTGTCTCAAATCTGATAATAATAGTTTATTGTGGTCTTCGTTTTTGTTGAAGTTTATGTCCATTTGTAAATTCTTAAGTAATATTAATTTTGAGGCTAAAATTAATAAAAATATCTATGACACTCACAAAACATTTGATTATTGACTAGTCCTAAATAATCGATACAGATTATTAAACAAAAATAGATAAATTAAACAGCACCAAAAACGTTTTTGGTGCTGTTTTTAGTTTTATAGGTTTTCATTATTAGTTTACTTTGCTCGTGCATTTGAT
>NZ_JAYSSZ010000184.1:0-3438 GCF_043720215.1 Flavobacterium sp.
CTAATATAGATATTGGTGTAGATGGGCCTGCTTCGGTAACATTATTACCACGTTCATCTTGCATCGCTTTGATTTTTCCGTGGTTTTTACCTGCAAGAATATAATCTCCAACTCTCATTGTCCCTGCTTGTACTAATACTGTTGACACATATCCACGACCTTTGTCTAGGAATGCTTCAACAACTGTTCCAGTTGCTGGTTTATTTGGGTTTGCTTTTAAGTCTAAAACTTCTGCTTCAAGCAATACTTTCTCTAATAATTCTTTCATACCAATACCTGTTTTTGCAGATATATCTTGCGATTGGTATTTTCCTCCCCAGTCTTCAACTAGGAAATTCATTGCTGCTAATTTTTCCTTAATTTTTTCAGGATTAGCATTTGGTTTATCTACTTTATTAATAGCAAATATAATTGGCACATTTGCAGCTTGTGCGTGAGATATTGCTTCTTTTGTTTGAGGCATGATATCATCATCGGCAGCAACTACAATAATTGCAATATCCGTAACTTGAGCTCCACGTGCACGCATTGCAGTAAATGCTTCGTGTCCTGGTGTATCTAAGAATGCGATTTTCTGACCGTTTTCTAACTCTACTCCGTAAGCACCAATATGTTGTGTGATTCCTCCAGATTCTCCTGCAATTACATTTGTTTTACGAACATAATCTAGTAAAGATGTTTTACCGTGATCGACGTGACCCATTACGGTAACAATTGGTGCACGATGCACTAATTGCTCTTCTGAATCTTCGACAACTTCGATATTATCTTCTAGATCAGTTGTAATAAATTCTACTTCAAAACCAAACTCATCACAAACGATTGTTAATGTTTCTGCATCTAAACGCTGATTCATGGTTACCATGATTCCCAATGACATACAAGTACCAATTACTTTAGTAATAGGCACATCCATCATGGTTGCAACCTCACCAACGGTAACAAATTCTGTTACTTTGATGGTTTTGCTTCCTGCATCAATTTCTCTTTGCTCATCATCAGATTTTTGACGGTGTGTATCACGTTTGTCACGACGGTATTTTGCAGCTTTCGATTTGCTTCCTTTTCCTTGTAAACGCTCTAAAGTTTCTTTGATTTGGTTTTTTACTTCCTCTTCTGTTGGCTCTACTTTCGCAATAATTGCTGGTCTAGCTCCTTTTACAAATCCTGGTTTATTAGCACGATTAAAACTTCCTCCAGTTGCGTTTCCACCACCTGTGTTTGGTCTAATCAAGTTTGTTCCTGGTGTTCTAGGTGTTGCATTTGCTTCACCTGGTTTAGTAGGAATTCTTTTGCGTTTATTTTTGTTTGCGTTATTATTATTTCCTGCTCCTGCTGGTTTTGCACCACCTTTATTAGGTTCGATTACTTTTTTAGGTTTGTTAAACTGCGATAAATCGATAGTTTGACCTGAAAAAGTAGGTCCAGAAAGTTTTGTATACACAGTTTCGTGTGCCTCATCAACTGGAGTTTCTTCAACTGAAGGAATTGAAGCAATTACGGTTGGTTTAACCACAACTGGTTTTACAATTTCTTTTGCAGGAGTTTTAGCTATAAGATTCTCTTTTACAGGAGTTTCTTTAACTATATTTTGTATTGGTTTTTGTGTTTTTTCTGGAGCTTTTGCAACTGGTGTTTCAGTTATTGGTTCAGCTTTTACTTCTGAAACAATTGTTGGTTTGATAATCGTTTTAGGCGACAAATCAATTGTTCCAACTTGTTTTGGCCCAGTTATAACAGCTTTTGCTTTGATAACTTCTTGACGTTGACGCTCTTCATCTTGTTTGCGTTTTTCTTCAATTTCGTATTCTCTTTCAACACGCAAAGCTTCTTTCTCTTTTCGCTTTTCTTCTCCAACTTCTTTTGAAGCATCTTTATTTCCTTTGTCTCCAGCAAATTGATTAGACAGGACATTATACACTTCGTCAGAGATTTTCGTATTAGGATTAGACTCAATAACGTGTCCTTTATCCTTTAGATAATCTACGGCTCTTTCTAACGAGATATTAAATTCCCTTAAAACTTTGTTTATTCTTATTGTACCTTCAGACATAAAATCTTTTTATATTATCTTTTTATTGTGGTATGCATATGCTAATCAAGAATTTATTCTTCAAATTCTTCTTTCAATATTCTAACTACCTCAAGGATAGTCTCTTCTTCTAAATCTGTTCTTCTTACTAAGTCGTTTACATCTTGACTTAATATACTTTTTGCAGTATCTAATCCAATTTTTGCAAATTCTTCGATAACCCAAGCTTCTATTTCGTCAGAGAATTCAGTTAACTCAACATCATCATCGGCAGCAACTGTTCCTTCTCTAATTACATCAAGCTCATAACCTGTTAATTGTCCTGCTAGTTTGATGTTGTGTCCTCCACGTCCAATTGCTTTTGAAACTTCTTCTAATTTCAAGAAAACTTCGGCACGTTTTGTTTCTTCATTAATTTTAATAGAAGAAACTTTTGCAGGACTTAATGCTCTTGTTATATATAATTGAATGTTAGTCGTATAATTAATAACATCTATATTTTCGTTTCCTAATTCGCGAACAATTCCGTGAATACGCGATCCTTTCATTCCTACACAAGCTCCAACTGGATCGATCCGATCATCGTAAGAATCGACAGCTACTTTTGCTTTTTCGCCAGGAATACGAACTACGTTTTTCACCATAATTAACCCGTCAAAAACTTCTGGAATTTCTTGTTCAAATAATTTTTCTAGAAACTTTTCTGAAGTTCTAGACATTATAATTTGAGGCTTGTTTCCCTTTAATTCAACCGATTCAATAATTCCACGAACGTTATCTCCTTTGCGGAAAAAATCAGATGGAATTTGTTTTTCTTTTGGCAAAATAATTTCATTTCCTTCATCATCTACAAGAATTACTACTCTTGGACGCACGTGGTGAACTTCACCAGTATATATTTCGCCTATTAAATCTTTAAATTGTTTGTAAAGATTTGTGTTGTCATGTTCGTGAATTTTTGAAATAAGATTTTGACGCAATGCTAAAATTGCTCTTCTTCCAAGGTCAATTAGTTTTACTTCTTCAGAAACTTCTTCTCCAATTTCAAAATCCGGTTCGATTTTTCTTGCATCGGTAAGTGTAATCTCAAGGTGATCTAAATCTAAATCATCATCAGCTACAATTACTCTTCTTTGCCAGATTTCCATGTCACCTTTATCAGGATTGATAATAATATCAAAATTATCGTCTGAACCGTATTTTTTCTTCAATGCGTTTCTAAACACATCTTCTAAAATCGCCATAAGCGTTGGACGATCTATCGATTTGTCGTCCTTAAATTCTGAAAATGAATCTATTAATGCTAAATTCTCCATGCCAACTCTTTTAATTTAAAATATGATTATAACTATAGCTTCTTGAATGTCCGCGTAAGCGATTTTTTCTTTATGCACTACTGTTTCTTT
>NZ_JAYSSZ010000185.1:0-9576 GCF_043720215.1 Flavobacterium sp.
GACCAAGACCTATAGATTGGACGCCAAGTTATGATTTGAATGATAAAATCCCATTTGGTTTGTATGTTTTTGATAACGAATCGAAGACTTTATTAAAAAATGATACAATCAAAAAAGTAACAACTACACCTTACGAATATTTTGAAAATATTTATGATTATGACACTTTGGTAAAAACCTATAAAGAAAATGGAACCATTTTGTCTATTTCAGAATATTATATGATTGATGACGAATCGACTGATGAACTTTTTTATTTTGTAGGTCATGGCAATTCAGCTTTTATAAGTACCAAAGATTTTTCGCAAAAATTTAGAGACAGTTTAGGTTTTGAAATTGTTTCTGAATTTGAAATGAACCAAGACATACAATTGTCGTTAGCCAATAAAAAACTAAATGCAAAAAGTTACAGTTTTAATATTGGCGCCAGCTCAAGTTCCTTTAACAAAATTGACAATTCAAAAACGACCGTTTTAGGTTTTCAAGAAGTAAAAAAAGAAAAGAAAATAAATTTTATAAAAATTGCTTACAAAAGTGGATTTTTCTATCTTCATACACAACCAGCAGCTTTTACAAATTATCATTTACTAAAAGAAAATCATTCAGAATATACTGAAAAAATTGTTTCCTATATTCCAGAAGGAACTGTTTTTTGGTTGGTAAAAGACTTAAACGGAAATGCTATTTCAGATTCTCCCATGCGATATTGGCTAAGTCAACCAGCATTAAAATGGGCTTGGTATTTATTTGCATTAGGAGCTCTTGTTTTTATGATATTTAATGCAAAACGACGACAACGAATCATTCCTATTATAAAACCACTTCCTAACACAACTGTCGATTTTACAAAAACAATTGGAAATTTATATTATCAAGAAGGAGATCATCAGAATATTATTGACAAAAAAATAATTTATTTCCTAGAAAAAATAAGACATGATTACCTGATTGATACAACCATTCTTGATGAAAATTTTATAAAAAAATTACATTCAAAAACCGGCAAAAATAGTCAAGATATCGAAAAAATTGTACGTTTGATAAACTATCACAAAAAGAGTTACAATCAAAGTATAGAACAGGATCTAATTGAAATAAATAATGCAATTGAAAAAATTATCAACTAATGGAAAATACAGAAAATAACTTTCAGCCCGAAGAAAACTTAAATTTTCAATCTCGATTAGATTTAGGTCCATTAAATGAAGGTGTCGAAAAAATTAAGAAAGAACTCGAAACAGTAATTGTAGGACAACACAAGATGATCGACCAGCTTCTAGTTGCCATTTTATCAAACGGACACATTTTGATCGAAGGTGTTCCTGGCGTTGCAAAAACGATTACTGCCAAAATTTTGGCCAAAACGCTTTCAGTAGATTTCAGCAGAATTCAGTTTACACCAGACTTGATGCCATCAGATATCTTAGGAACATCAGTTTATGACTTAAAAAAATCTGAATTCGAATTTAAAAAAGGGCCTATTTTCTCTAATTTAATTCTGATTGATGAAATAAATCGTGCGCCAGCAAAAACACAAGCAGCACTTTTTGAAGTAATGGAAGAACGTCAAATCACGATTGATGGAAACACATATGAATTAGAAAAACCGTTTATTGTTTTAGCTACTCAAAACCCAATAGAACAAGAAGGAACGTACCGTTTGCCTGAAGCACAACTCGATCGATTTTTATTCAAAATAAATATCGATTACCCAAAATTAGATGAAGAAATTCTGATTATACAACGCGAACACACGTTACAAAATCATGGCAAATTAGATCATATAAAACCAATTCTTTCTGGTGCCGAAATAAAAAAATACCAAGATATTGTAAAACAAATAATTGTCGAACCCAATCTTCTCGAATACATTGCTAAACTAGTTGTAAACACACGAGAAAATGCCTTCTTATATTTAGGAGCTTCACCAAGAGCTTCCATTGCAATATTGAATGCTGCCAAAGGTTTTGCAGCAATTCGTGGTCGCGATTTTGTAACTCCAGAAGACATAAAAGAAGCTGCAATTCCAGTTTTACAACATAGAGTAATTGTAACACCTGAACGTGAAATGGAAGGCATAACAAGCATTCAAATTATAAATCAAATCATCGAAACGATAGAAATTCCGAGATAAAACTTGAAACTAATTAAACAATTATATATCAACAATTTATTTTTCTATTCACTTATTGGTGTTATAGTCGTGTTTTGTTTGGCGTTTATATTTCCTGCATTATACAATGCAGCTTGGTATTTATTATTGGTTTTATTGTCTTTTTTTGCATTGGATTTTATAATTTTATTTTCATCAAAAAAAGGGATTGAAGCACATAGAATTACGCCCGAAAAATTATCCAATGGTGATGAGAATTCTGTCGTAATAAATGTTAAAAATTTTTATACTTTTCCTGTTTTCGCTAAAGTTATCGATGAAATTCCGTTTCAATTTCAAGTACGAAATTTTGAAATTAAACGAAAAATAAAACACAATTCGATTGATGATTTTCAATACTTTCTTCGACCAACAGAACGTGGCGAATATCATTTTGGAAATCTAAACGTTTACATTTCGTCTCCACTGAATCTGGTTGCAAAACGATATACTTTCGACAAAGATCAGACAGTTCCCACTTATCCATCTTATATTCAATTACGAAAATATGATTTGATTGCTTTTTCGAATAATTTGTTCCAATATGGAGTCAAAAAAATTCGAAGAATTGGTCATACTATGGAGTTTGAACAAATAAAAGAATATGTTCCTGGTGATGACATTCGGACTTTAAACTGGAAAGCTACTGCAAAGAAAAATGCGTTGATGGTAAACCAATTTCAAGACGAAAAATCTCAAAACATTTATATGGTTATTGATAAAGGGCGAACTATGAAAATGCCTTTTAACGGTTTGAGTTTGCTTGATTATGCTATAAATGCAACTTTAGTTTTATCGAATGTAATTCTAAAAAAACAAGATAAAGCGGGTATGTTTTCTTTCTCAAAAAAGGTCGAAAATCGAGTTGTTGCCGAAAAGAGAACTTCTCAAATGCAAAAAATATTAGAAAGTTTATACAACATAAAAACCGACTATTTTGAGAGTGATTACTCTAGATTATATGTAGACATAAAGAAAAACATCAATCATAGAAGTTTAATTATATTATATACAAACTTCGAAACACTAGATGGCTTGCATCGTCAAATGCCTTATTTAAAAGGAATTGCGAAAAATCATTTATTAGTAGTTGTCTTTTTTCAAAACACGGAATTATTTCAGATTACACACAAAAAATCTGAAACAATTCAAGAAATATACGATAAAGTAATTGCCGAAAAATTCATTTTTGAAAAGAAATTAATCGTAAACGAACTCAAAAAATACGGAATTCATTCTGTACTAACACAACCCGAAAACCTAACGCTAGACACCATAAATAAATACCTCGAAATAAAAGCAAGAGGTATATTGTAAACCAAAAAAATTATGAAAAAAATCATCTCCTCTCTATTGTTATTAATAGTTTTTATTGCATCTAGTTATGCTCAAGATTCACTAACGATTGATTACGACAAAATTGAGAAATCTTTAATTTATAAAACGGGTAAAATCGAATTCCCATCAGGAAATGCAATATTATCTGTGCCAAAAGGATTCAAATTTTTAGATGCAAAACAAACCCAATATGTACTTAAAGATTTATGGGGAAATCCAGAAGACACGACTGTTTTAGGCTCTATTGTTCCCGATAACAAAGGCGTTATGAATGATAATAGTTGGTTGTTTGTAATCAATTATCAAGAAGATGGTTATGTAAAAGACGATGACGCTAATGACATAAATTATGATGATTTATTAAAAGACATTCAAGAAGAAATGCGCAACGAAAATCCTGAAAGAATAAAACAAGGATTTGGATCAGTCGAACTAGTAGGATGGGCATCGAAACCATTTTATGATGAAAAGCTGAAAGTGTTACACTGGGCAAAAGAGATAAAATTTGGAAAATCTAAAGACAATACTTTAAACTATGATTTAAGAGTTTTAGGAAGAAAAGGAATGTATACTATTTCGGCAGTTGCCAGTATGCACGAATTAGCTGAAGTAAAAGCTAGTATTCCTAATGTTATAAATAGCATTCAGTTTAAAGAAGGACATACTTATTTCAATTTCGACGAAGATACTGATACTGTTGCCGCTTGGACAATAGGTGGACTTGTAGCTGGAAAAGTTTTAGCAAAAGTTGGAATTTTTGCCGTAATAGCAAAATTCGGAAAAGTAATATTCATTGGACTTATCGCAGCATTTGCAGCTGTTAAAAAGTTCTTTTTTGGAAACAAAGAACAAGAAGTTACAAAACCAAAAGTAGAAGAATTAGCAGAAGAAGCAACTAAAGAAGAAGAGGAATAAATAATTTATTTTATCTATTAAAAAAGGTTTTCGAAATTTAAAATTGTGAAAACCTTTTTTATTATTAGATTCTTATCATTTAAAATAATCCTTGTAACTTTGACATTTACTATTTCAAAATGAAACAAATCACTTCCTCGCAAAATCCGTTTATAAAATCATTAGTTTTATTACAAGAAAAATCGAAAGCTCGCAAGCAATCTGGAACTTTTTTAATAGAAGGACAACGTGAGATTGAACTAGCTATAAAAGGAGGATTTGAAATAGAAACCATTCTATTTTTACCCGATTTGATTTCAAATAACCAAATAGCCAAATTATCAAACAACCAAACAGAACTTATTGAAATCTCTAAAGAAGTTTATCAGAAACTAGCTTATCGAGACACTACAGAAGGTATTTTGGCTATAGCCAAAGCAAAATCTTTCGGATTATCCGATTTAAAATTATCTAAAAACCCCTTAATTCTTGTTGCTGAATCTCCCGAAAAACCAGGAAATATTGGCGCATTACTTCGCACAGCCGATGCCGCAAATCTAGATGCGGTAATTATTGCCAATCCAAAAAGTGATTTATACAATCCAAATATTGTTCGATCAAGCGTGGGTTGTTTGTTTACCAATCAGATTGCAACTGGAACAACATCAGAAATTATTTCTTTTCTAAAAGAAAATAAAATCAATTTTTACTGTGCCACATTACAAAATTCGACTTCCTATCACACCCAAGATTACACAACGCCAACCGCATTAGTTGTAGGCACAGAAGCAACAGGACTATCCCAAGAATGGAGGGACAATGCGACTCAAAACATTATTATTCCTATGCAAGGCGAAATAGATTCTATGAATGTTTCGGTAGCCGCTGCAATTTTAATTTTCGAAGCCAAAAGACAACGAGGATTTTAAAAAATCAATATTGAAAAACCCTTTCATAATTCATTTTATTATTCTAACTTTAGGAATTGAAGAAGAATATTATGGTAGAAATTGATATCGAAAAGGAAAATAAAGCTATCGCTCAGGAATACAAGGAGTTACTTCGGATAAGTTATCAAACACTTACGCCAGAAGACAAAAAATTGATTCGTAAAGCTTTTGATGTAGCTGTAGATGCGCATCAAGACCAACGTCGTAAATCTGGCGAAGCATATATTTTCCATCCCATTGCAGTAGCAAAAATTGTAGCTGGAGAAATCGGTTTGGGAGCAACCGCTATTGCCGCTGCATTGATGCATGACGTTGTCGAAGATACTGATATTACCGTTCAAGAAATCGAAAAAATGTTTAATCCCAAAGTGGCACAGCTTGTGGAAGGATTAACAAAAATTTCGCAAGTAAAAAAAGACATGAACATTTCTATGCAAGCCGAAAACTTTCGTAAAATGTTGTTAACTCTAAATGATGATGTTCGTGTAATTATCATAAAACTAGCCGACAGATTGCATAATATGCAAACCATGGAATCGATGGCGGAGTACAAACAAGTAAAAATTGCTTCCGAAACTTTATATATTTATGCACCACTAGCCCATCGATTGGGTTTATACAATATAAAAACAAAACTAGAAGATTTAGGACTAAAATATACTGAACCAGCTGTTTATAACGATATCGTCAGCAAAATAAAAGAAACAAAAGAAGAGCAAGACCAATACATTAAAAACATTACTGATGTATTAAAAAAATCCCTCGACGAAGAAGGTGTTGAATATATTATAAAAGGTCGACCAAAATCTATTTATTCCATTCGTCGTAAAATGGCGGCTCAAAATGTAACTTTTGACGAGGTTTATGACAAATTTGCACTTCGAATTGTTTATAAATCAAATCCGCACGACGAAAAATTCTTAGCTTGGAAAATATATTCGATAGTAACAGATCACTATCGTCCGAGTCCAAGCCGTTTGCGAGATTGGATCTCTTCACCAAAATCTACAGGTTACGAAGCCTTACATATTACTGTTATGGGACCGTTGGGTCGTTGGGTCGAAATTCAAGTTCGAAGCGAACGCATGGACGAAATTGCCGAAAAAGGATATGCAGCTCATTACAAATACAAACAAGGTGCCACCGAAGAAAGCGGACTTGATGTTTGGCTTAATTTGCTAAAAGAAGCCTTAGAAAATGCTGAAACAAATGCAGTAGATTTTGTCGAAGATTTCAAGATGAATTTGTATGCTAAAGAAATTTTTGTTTTTACACCCAAAGGCGAAATAAAATCACTCCCAAAAGGAGCCACATCGCTCGATTTTGCATTTAGTATTCACTCAGAAATAGGAATCCGAACAAGAGGAACGCGTGTAAACGGAAAATTAGTTCCACTAAACACCGAACTAAAAAGTGGTGATCAAATAGAAATAATCACTTCTCAAAATCAGAAACCCACTATAAACTGGATAGATTATGTAACCACATCGAGAGCAAAAAATAAGATTAGAAATGTTCTTAATGAGAATACTAAGAAAATAGCGGAAGATGGTAAAGAAATTTTAGCTCGCAAATTAAAACACTTAAAAATCACATTAAACGAATCTACAATTAATGAATTGGTTAATTACTTTAAACTAAAAACCAGTTTAGATTTATTTTATAGAGTTGGTGTTAGCGCCATAGACAACCAACAATTAAGGGATTTTGCCGCTCAAAAAAGTAATACTTTTATGAACTTCTTTAAAACCAAAATAAAAAGAAGCCCTGGTGTAAATCCTGAATCCGTTAATAAAAACGAACTGTCGAGTAGTTATGACATGCTTGTTTTTGGCGTTGAGCAAGACAAATTAGATTATAAATTATCCGCTTGTTGCAATCCAATCCCTGGTGATCCTGTTTTTGGGTTTGTTACCATAAACGAAGGAATAAAAGTTCACAAACGCGATTGTCCAAATGCCATAAGTATGCAATCTAACTATGCTTACCGAATTATGCAAGCAAAATGGATCGATTCTTCACAGCAAGAATTTAAAGCCATACTCGAGATTACTGGCATGGATAGTATTGGTCTAACAAATGAACTAACTCGTGTCATTTCAAACAATATGCATGTTAATATTCAAAGTATTTCACTCTCTGGTGATGCAGGAATTTTTAACGGAACACTAGCCGTAATTGTTGCAAACAATACCATTCTTAAAAAACTAATAGACAATATTAAGAAAATTGATGGCGTAGATAGAGTCACAAGAATTTATAATAACTAACTTATATCTTTTATACGTTCCTAATTTAGGTTAATCAAACTTTCATATTTCCACATAGAAAATACTAACGCTTCAAAGCAAAATGTCCTTTTACAGTTCTTCCGTCTTCTAAATTGACAGTGTACCAATAATCAGTTGCAGGTAGTGATTGATTATTGAAAGTACCATTCCAACCTTGACTGGTTGGTGTGATTTGTTTGATTAGTTTACCAAAACGATCAAAAATAGAAATACTTGTTTTAGCATTTAATTTGCTGTTTGCGCCTTTTATATTCCAATAGTCATTGAAACCATCGCCATTTGGCGTAAAGTAACTCGGGATTCCTAAAACAGCTACTTCTTCGTTTGCAATGCCACAACCATTTAAATCTTTCACATAAAGGTTATAAACTCCAGCGGAAACATTGGTAAAAACATTCGATTCTTGATAATCCGTAGCATTTAAACTATACACATAATTGCCAAGTCCCGTTACAGTAACCACAAACGAATTATCTTGTGACAAATCGATTACTTGTACATTCGTTATTGTAGCGATATCCGAAGCCGTAACGGTAATCGTTCTTGTTTTAGGACAATTTAGACTATTAGATACTTCAACGGTATATATTCCTGCTTCGTTTATAGTTAGTGTGTAATTTGTTCCTATCACGGCAGGGTTACTATTGAGTTTCCAAACATACGTATAGTTTGGTGCTTGGGTTAAGTCTAAAAGTCCTGCGTCAATCGTTTTTGAAATCGTTCGTTCGTTACAAACTAGTTCATCACCTACTAAACTAATAGTAGGTACTGGTTTTACCACAAATGAAATAGTATAAGTAGTTTTACAAGTCGCATTGATTGGATTAACAACTTCTACTCTTACATTTTGCGTGGCAGTTACAAACGGATTTGGTAATGGACTTGGCAACGAATTGTTAGTTGCATCAAAATAATTGACTATCATTCCCGTTTGACTTCCTAAAATCGTATTTTGAAAAGTCGAAGTATCGAAAGAATACAAACCATTTTGATTGATTGGATTGGGTTCATCATCACAAACCGTGGTTAATGTTGTTGCAATAGGAAAAGCTTCGGGTAAATCGTCCACTACAAATTGTATTGTAGTTTCATACGAACAAGCTTTCGTAGTAGTATTGGTAACCACCACTGTTATAGTTTGCGAAGCCGTTACAAAAGGATTGGGTAGCGGACTTGGTAGTAGATTATTGTTTTGGTCAAAATAAGTAACAGCGACATTCGTTAAACCATTTAATAAAGTGCTTTGCAAATTTACAGTATCAAAACCATACAATCCGTCTTGATTGTCGTCGCAATGATTTCTTACGATTGGATTTACAATTGGAATTCTTTCTACATTTAGTGTAATGTGACTACCTAATCCCAAACACTCATTATTGAGTTGACTATCAACACGAATGTAAATATTTTGAGTGGTTGGATAACCAATATTTCTATAATTTGAAATATCCGTTATTGCATTGTTTTCTGCTAGTGCATCGGTTAGATTTCTATAATAGGTAATATCTAGTTGTTGTCCCACAGGAAATATCGCTTGTATTTGAGGTGTTACCGCACTAAAATCGAAAGAAGAAACACCGTCAGTATTCGTTCCTAAAATAGCATCGTCACATTGGGTAAAACTTTGCGTATAGCTTGGTGGAATTTGAGTTGTAGAAACTATCAAATTGAGTTGCGCCACTCTAAAACAACCATTCGCATTTGAAACTCGAACATACATCACATCGTTACTTACCACTTGGTTGGTGTAAGTCGTAAAGTTTAGAATAGGATTTGTATTATTTTGAGCATCTGATGGTGTTTCAAAATAAGTAAACGTTTCATTGGCAAAATTGGTTGAAATGATGCTATTAGCTTGGGTTAGATTAAAAACACTAAAACCATCGATGTTATCGTCACATTGTTTTAAATCAACTATAGTTACAATAACTGGTAACGAAAATACTTGCAA
>NZ_JAYSSZ010000186.1:0-9375 GCF_043720215.1 Flavobacterium sp.
GAATTGTAGTTGCTCATAATGAAAGCTTTGACAGGAATGTATTGATGAAATCTATGGCGCTTTATGGTTTGGATTATACCGATTTGAATATTTCTGAAAAATGGGAATGTACTGTAAAAATTTATAAAGCCAAAGGATTAAAACCTACAAAATTAAGTGATTGTTGTCGTGAAATGGATATTAAACTCAATCACCACGAAGCATTATCTGATGCTAGAGCTTGTGCTAAATTGTACTTACTTAAATAAAAAAAACCACTAATTTAAATTAGTGGTTTACTTTTGTGCAAATTTCGATTAAATACTCATTCTAAATTCTTCAATCACTGGATTTGCTTTTCCAAAATCTATTTCTTGAATAAAAACTTCTACAGCTTGATCGGCAGTTCCAAAACCTGCTAATTTAGCCGATTGTATGTTATTTTTTACAATTGTACTTACGCCAACCGCTTCAATTTTTGCTTGTAATGCTTGTGCTAAAATTTCGCTTCCCGAAAATATTTTCATCAATCCCATATTCTTTTTATTTTAAATTAATCTTCGTTTTCTTCCTCATCTTCTTCCTTGTCTTCCTCGTCTTCCATTTCAAAAAACAAAGGTTCGATCATTATTTTATCTGCTAGAGATTCTACTCTTTCGGTTAAATCGGTGGTAAAGAAAAGCCTTTGTGTTTTATCGATGCTATTTGACAAACGATGAATAACAGCATCCATGCGGTTTCTGAAAAGAATATCAGCATCATCGACCACAAACATTTTTACTGTACTTATATTAAATCCTGCCGAAGCAAACATAGCATTTATCCTATTTGGCGTTCCAATAAGCACATCTAATCCTAATGAAATAATGTTTTTATCATAATCGATATCGCCTTTGTCATGTACTCCCAAAATACTTAAATCATGATATTTGGCATATTTCATGAACATTTCTTCCATTTCTAGAACACGTTCTTTGTTTTCGACAATGATTAAAACTCTTGTGCTTTCGCCAACGGATTTTTCCATTCGCTGAATCACATTAATAATTATTGTTGTCGATTTTCCAGAACCTTTTGGCGCAACTACAACTGCATCGGCACCACTTTTTATAGTACTAAATGTTTCTTGTTGCAACTCATTGGCTTCGGTTAAACCGTTTTCGATAAGTGCTTGTTGCAGGTTTTCGTTTATTTTTTTTAGTTTCATTTTAATTGACTGAAAGATTTAATTATTTAAATCTTTTAATTTATTATTTACTTGCAAACAGTTTTACATCGTCTTCAGAAATTTCGTTTCCACCTAAAATAATTAAGCGTTCTACTACGTTTCTTAGTTCACGAATATTTCCTGTCCAGTCGTATTCTTGTAATAATTTTATAGCTTGTTTAGTGAATACTTTTGACACATTTCCTTGTTCTGAGGCAATCTTATCATTAAAATGTTCTATTAACAGAGGAATATCATCACGACGATCATTTAAAGCCGGAACTTTTATCAAAATTACAGCCAAACGATGGTATAAATCCTCACGGAAACGACCTTCTGCTATTTCTTTTTTTAAATCTTTATTGGTAGCAGCTACAACACGAACATTTACTTTTATGTCTTTGTCTGCTCCTACCCTTTGTATCAAACTTTCTTGTAAGGCACGCAGAACTTTGGCTTGTGCCGAAAGACTCATATCTCCTATTTCATCTAGAAAAATAGTTCCACCATCGGCTGCTTCGAATTTTCCTGCACGGTCTTTCACTGCCGATGTAAAGGCTCCTTTTACGTGGCCGAATAATTCACTTTCTATCAATTCTGATGGAATTGCAGCACAGTTTACTTCGATTATTGGGAAATTGGCTCTTTCGCTTTTTTCATGTAATTGATGTGCTACGAGTTCTTTTCCTGTTCCGTTCGGTCCAGTGATTAAAACTCTAGCTTCAGTTAGTGCTACTTTTTCAATCATGTCTTTGATGTGATTGATGGGTTGGCTCTCGCCTATCATTTCGTAGTTTTTAGAAACTTTCTTTTTTAGTATTTTGTTTTCTACAACTAACTTTTTTTTATCTAAAGCATTACGAACAGTATTTAATAACCTATTTAAATCTGGTGGTTTGGAAATATAATCGAAAGCGCCCAATCTCATAGTATTTACAGCTGTTTCTAGATCTCCGTGACCAGAAATCATCACCATTTGTATTTCGGGTTTGAGTTTTTTTGCAGCTTCAAGAACTTCGACACCGTCCATTTTTGGCATTTTGATGTCGCACAGCACTAAATCATAGTCTTCGTTTTTTATTTTCTCCAGACCTTGTACGCCATCTTCGGCTTCATCAACAATATAAGTATCGCTTTCTTCCGTTAGTATTTTGGTTAATACACGTCGGATTGCTGGTTCGTCTTCGATGATTAGAATTTTGCTCATTTTTTTTAGTTTCAAAGGTGCAAAGTTACAAAGTTTCAAAGGAAAAACTTTGACTCTTTGAAACTTTGCACCTTAAATTAATATTTAAGCCATTTGTATAATTCTTTCCAGGTTGGTTTTTTACCATACATTAGGATTCCAACTCGGTAAATTTTTGAAGCAAACCAGACTACGCCTAGGAATGTTGCAAACAATATAGTGATAGATAGTACTAATTGCCACCATGGCACACCAAACGGAATTCGCATTAGCATAACAATAGGTGATGTAAGTGGAATCATAGAAAACACTGTAGCTACCGTTCCGTGCGGATCATTTATTACAGTAAAAAAACCGATGTAAACACCTAACATAAGTGGCATAATGATTGGCAATAAGAATTGTTGGGAATCGGTTTCGGAATCGACAGCAGCTCCGATAGCTGCATAAAATGAGCTATATAGGAAATATCCTCCTATGAAATAGATTACGAAACAAGTGATTAATGTTCCTAATGGTAAATTGAAAAACTCTTTGAGATAACTTTGCATTGTAGTTCCTAATTCATGCTGAACTGCATTTGCCATTGCTGGATTGATGCTGGCTTGCGCACCAGTTTGTATGCCAAAGAATGCCGAAATTCCAAATAATAAAATTGCTCCTACGATTGCCCAAATGGCAAATTGTAGAATTCCTGCTAATGAATTCCCAATGATTTTACCCATCATTAATTGATATGGTTTTACCGATGAGATGATGATTTCGATAATTCGAGATGTTTTTTCTTCGATAACACTTCGCATGACGAAATTACCGTAAATGATAATGAACATCATGATTAAGTAACCAAATGCTCCACCAATTGCAATCTTCATTTCGTTGATACCTTTTATGGTATCTTCTCCAGAAAACTTAGTTAAATGTATATTAGAATCTACCTTTGCTTTTTCGATTTTATCGTAATCAAAACCTAATGTAGTTAAGTTGTTTTGTGTTAATTTAGCATCGATTACTTTTTCAATTCCCATGATGAATTCCATACTTGGACTATCGTCTGAAATATATTCGACTTTAGAAGACAATTCTTGAGTATTGGCAACTTTAGGGATAAAAATAAGTCCTTCGTAGTTCTTGCTTGCGGTGTCTTTTGCTAATTGTAATGGCATTCCTGATAAATCGACGTAAACCGTTTCTTTCGTGTTTTTGAAATCGGATTTTAAAACTCCAGATTCATCATGAATAGCGATTTTTGTAACCTCATCTTTATTCATACTAGCGAGATAACCCACAAAAAATGACAATCCTACGATTAATAATGGACTTAAAAAAGTCATTATGATAAATGATTTATTACGAACTTTTGCAATAAATTCTCTTTTTATGATTAGTGATAATACAGACATTTTAGATTATTAGATTGTTAGACTTCTTAGATTTCTTAGATTTCTTTATGACTACTTGGTTTGTTAGACTTTTTAGATTCTTAGATTTTTTTCTATCTAAGTTGTCTAAAAATCTAGCTATCTAAGCAAGTCTAGTTACTTACTGTTTGAATAAATATATCGTTTACACTCGGAATGTTTTCTGCAAAATGAGTTACTTGACCTCTATTTGTCAAAATACTTAACAACTCATTTGATGTTGCCGTTCCTAAATCTATCTCTAGTTTCAAGTCATCATTTAGAGATTTGAAATCCGTTTGACCAACAGTAAATTTCTGAGTTAAATCGTACATTAAACCCTCTACATTATTTGTCATAATTCCTACTTGGAACGTATTTTTTCGGTACTGGCGTTTTACATCTTCCAGTCTTCCTTCAATCAATTTATTCGATTTATGTATTAAAGCAATATCGTCACACAATTCTTCGACACTTTCCATACGATGTGTCGAGAAAATAATAGTAGATCCTTTTTTCTTTAATTCTAAGATTTCGTCTTTTATTAAATTGGCATTTACAGGATCGAAACCTGAAAATGGTTCATCGAAAATTAATAATTTTGGTTGATGCAAAACCGTAACCACAAACTGTACTTTTTGCGCCATTCCTTTGGATAATTCTTGGATTTTTTTATTCCACCAACCTTCAATTTCAAATTTTTCGAACCAATATTTAAGTTGTTTTTGTGCTTCGGCTTTAGACAATCCTTTTAGTTGTGCGAGATACAAACATTGTTCACCTACTTTCATCGTTTTATACAAACCACGTTCTTCTGGCATATAACCAATATGTTGAACATGATGTGGAGCGAGTTTTTCTCCGTCGAGAATTATCTCACCACTATCTGGCATCGTAATTTGATTGATGATACGAATTAAAGAGGTTTTTCCGGCACCATTAGGACCTAAAAGACCGTAAATACTACCTTTAGGAACTTGTAATGAAACACTATTTAGGGCAGTATAATCGCCATATTGTTTGACTACATTTTTAACTTCAAGAATATTACTCATTGTAGAAAGTTGATTTGTTTCGTCTGTTCAGCCTTTTTGACCTCGCATGTGTAAATGTAAAGAATTAGTAGAAAAGTGTAGCTATTTGTTACAAAAAACCCACCTTAATTTGCACTAAGATGGGAAAAAAAATAAAACGGATATAAAACCCGTTCTATAAATTATGAAAACATATCTTTTACTTTCTCAAAGAATGATTTTTCTGATTTTTCTGGACTTGGAATAAAGTTTTCGTTTGAAATATTATTTTCAAAAAATTGCTTTTGCTCCTTGTTTAAAGTTTTTGGTGTCCAAACATTTACATGAACTAGCAAATCACCATTTCCGTAGCTATTGATACTTGGAATTCCTTTTCCTTTTAGTCGGAGAATTTTTCCTGATTGTATTCCTTCTTCTAATTTGATGCGAACTTTCCCGTTTACTGCTTCAATATCTTTAGATATTCCTAGGACAGCTTCAGCAAAACTAATATACAAATCGTAATGTAAATTTTCGCCTTCACGTTTTAAGAATTCGTGTTCTATTTCTTCGATAGCAACGATAAGATCACCTGGAATTCCATTTCCTGGCGCGTCGTTTCCTTTGTTAGACACTTTTAATTGCATTCCATCTACAACACCAGCGGGGATTTTTATAGAAACCGTTTCGTCTTCTAAAATCATTCCTTGTGCATCGGCATTGGCAGGTTTTTTGTCTAACATTTGACCTGAACCTCCACAAGTTGGACAAGTTGAAGCCGATTGCATACGACCCAAAATAGTATTTGTAACACGCATTACCTGACCTTGGCCATTACAAGTAGAACACGTTTTGTATGAAACACCTTGTGCTTGTACTTTACGTTTGACTTTTACTTTTTTCTCGACACCATTGGCAATTTCTTCTAGCGTTAATTTGACTTTGATTCTCAAATTACTTCCTTTAGTACGACGCTGACCTCCGCCTCCGCCTCCAAATCCGCCGAAACCACCACCACCGAAAATATCTCCAAATTGACTGAAAATATCGTCCATATTCATACCGCCTCCATGAAAACCACTGCCTCCACCATTACCACCTTCAAAGGCCTGGTGTCCGAAACGGTCGTATTGCGCTTTCTTTTGTGGATCACTTAACACTTCATAAGCTTCGGCAGCTTTCTTGAAATTTTCTTCAGCAGCTGCATCACCAGGATTTTTGTCTGGGTGAAACTCGATTGCTTTTTTGCGATAGGCTTTTTTTATTTCAGCTTCTGAAGCACTTTTTGTAATGCCTAATATTTCGTAAAAATCTTTTTTCATTTTTATTATTTTACCCTTTACTTTCGTTTAGGGTGACAATTTGATTTAATTTCCAATAACTACTTTAGGAAAACGGATAATTTTATCACCTAATTTGTAACCTTTTTCAATCACATCGACAATTTTTCCTTTTAGTTTATCTCCTGCAGGAATTTGTGTAATTGCTTCAGCATAATCAGCATTGAATGCATCTCCAGCTCTAACTTCCATAACTTCCAATCCTTTTGAGAACAAAGTGTCTTTTAGTTTGGTATGTATAAGCTCTACTCCTTTTACTAAATTATCATCTTCTGATTTAGAAATTTCGACAATAGCTCTGTCAAAATCATCCATAACTGGCAACATGGCTTGCAAAACTTCCTGATTGGCAGTTTTAAACAAGTCTATTCTTTCTTTAGTAGTGCGTTTTTTATAATTTTCGAATTCAGCAAAAAGACGCAAAAACTTATCTTTTTCGTGAGCTAAATCTTTTGCTAATTGTTCTTCAACACTTAATTCTTCTATGATTAATTGTTCTCCATTAGCATTTTCTTCTAATGTTATTTCATCTAACTCTTTATCAATTTCAGTATTCTCCGTAGTCATTTTTGATTTATTTTTAAATATATTTTGAAACATTCTTTTGAGATTGCAAAAGTACTGCCAATTATAAAATAAATGTCAAATTGTCATTCTTAATTTTAATATAATTTTAAGAAAGAGTTGCTGTTTATTGATTATATTTGAATATATTATATCCTGAATACACACGCAATACTTTTTTATATACTATTATTAATTCATCATACCAGAAAGACGTTCACCACTATGAACGTCTTTTTTATTTATATAAAAGTTGATTTAATGCAGATTGAATAAGCTTGTATTGAAATACAAAACCTTTCTCTTTTATTTTTTTTGAACTTACATTTTGGCTTTCAAAAAGTAACGTATGCATTTCTCCTAGTATTAATTTCATTACGAATTGGGGAACATTAGGCATAAAAAAAGGTTTTTCTAAAATTTTTGCCGCAGAATAATTTAATTCATAATTGGTAACTGGTGTTGGAGCTACTGCATTATAAGTTCCTTGAAGATTATTTTGTAAAGCATACAAAAACATATTTGCTAAATCGTGAATATGAATCCAAGATTGAACTTGTTTTCCTGAACCAAATGGCGAGCCTAATCCTAATTTAATAGGTTTTAGTATTTCCGGAAGTGCACCGCCATTTTTAGCAAGAACTAAACCTATACGAAGTATACAAACATTAATATTTAGTCTTTCTATTTGATTAATGGATTCTTCCCATTTCACAACTACATTAGAAAGAAATGTATTATCAAATTTTTTAAAATCCTCAGAATAATAATTTTTTAAACTATCCGGATAAATTCCTATAGCTGATGCCGAAATGACTTGTTTTACTTGATGCGGATTGTTTTTTAAAGCATTAAATAACAAGTTTGCCGATAATACCCTACTTTCAATTATTTCCTGTTTGTATTTAGATGTCCATCGTTTTGCAATACTTGCACCTGCTAAATGTATGATTGTATTTACACCTATTAGACAATTTTCGTCGATAACTCCAGACTCTGGACTCCAATAAAACCCATTATAATTGGGTTGGTGTTCGATTTTATTTTTGTTTGTAGTGAGATAATTTATTTTTAACCCATTTTGCAAAAGCAATTCGGTAAGTGCAGAACCTACGAGACCTGTAGCGCCAGTTATTAAGACTTTCATTATAATTTTTGTATAAAATTACTAAATGATTGTCTTAAGTATTTATTAATTGTATTGATTTTAACTATTGTTAGATACAATTTATTTTACTCTAATACTCCACTCAAAATCCATTTCAGAAACTTGCTCTCCTTTTTCGTTGGTTCCAATCGATTTCATCCAGAAGGTTTGTCCTTCTCCTGTTTCTAGCGTTCTTTTTACAGCTTCTTCTATAAGATGTCCGTCGTTGCAAGTAAAAGTGATTCTTCCAGTCGCTTTTTTAGTAAAGTTTCCTTTGTTATTAGCAACCAACATAGATATGTTTCGTTTGCTTTTTTTAATATGCAACATAACCATTGCTCCTGTTGTGAGTTCGGCAGCCATGGCTTGTACGGCAAAATACATCGATTTGAATGGGTTTTGATTCATCCAACGATGTTTCACAGTTACTACACATTGTGATTCGTTTATACTTTTTGCTCTCACACCACATAAAAAAGCAGAAGGTAATTTGAAAAATAAAAACTTGTTTAAATTTGATGCTGAAAACTCCATAACACTATATTTTTCGCTAATGTACAAAAAAATACTATGCGTGCCTATTATTTTGATTTGTTAAAAAAACGTTAATATTTAGTACTTTGCAATACACAATACCTTTTTTTAGACGTATCTTTGCATAAGAAATTAATAGTCCAAAGAAAGTACTATTAAAAAATTAATCAAAAAAATCAAAATCATGGAAACAACGCTAACATCAAACAACGAAAAAAGCTACTCGACATTTATTCATTTAAGTGCATTAACTAAATATTTTATTCCTTTTGGAAATTATATTTTACCTATTGTATTATGGGGAAGCAAAAAAGATTCATCAGAATTTATAAACCATAATGGAAAGCAAATCTTAAATTTTCAGTTAAGTATGTTATTATACTCCTTGTTGTTATTATTTATTTCAATTCCAACTTTACTTTTTTCTGTATTCAGTAATGTGAGTTTTAATGAAATTGAAAATGGCGATTTTATTATCGAAAAATTATCAACTGGAAATATTACAGGAATTGTTCTAATAGCAATAATCGCAATCGCATTATTTTGTTTTATGAAAATTTCTGAATTCTTCTTAATTATATATGCAGCAATAAAAACTAGTGAAGGAGAATATTTCAAATATCCTTTTACTATTAATTTTCTAAAATAAGTTTCAATCATCAGCCGAAAGGCTAAATCAAAAATCAATCAAAAAATGAACAGTTTAATCATTAAAAAAGAAAATCTATGAACATTGAAAACACAAAAGCGCAAATGCGAAAAGGTGTTCTTGAGTTTTGCATCTTATCAGTCTTAAAAGATAAAGAAGCATACACATCAGAAATATTAGACACCCTAAAAAACGCAAAATTACTTGTGGTAGAAGGAACCGTTTATCCGCTTTTAACAAGACTTAAAAACGACGGATTACTTGACTACCGCTGGGAAGAATCATTATCAGGTCCGCCACGAAAATATTATGGCTTGACCGAAGAAGGAAATCAATTTTTAACTGAATTAAATGGC
>NZ_JAYSSZ010000187.1:0-26172 GCF_043720215.1 Flavobacterium sp.
CTTCAATTTCAACAATATCTCTTATTATTGAAATTATTTTTATTGAGCCATCAACTTTTTTAACTGTAAGTCTAACCTCTGATCCTTTTGGTCCTTTTATTTTTTTTACCACATCATCAAGGCGCATTCCAACAACATCTAACGCTTCTGCATTACCTTGCGCAACTTTCATTATAATATCTCCTGGCTCAAGTTCTTTACCTCTCCAAGCTGGTCCGCCTGAAATTAATTCAGAAATCTCTGTGAAATCGTTATTTTTTTGAAGTCGAGCGCCTATACCTTCTAATTTACCACTCATACTCATGTCAAATTTTTCTTTTTCATCTGGCGCAAAATAAAAAGTGTGTGGGTCAAATTGAGTTACAATTGCATTTACAAAAACCTCGAACCAGTCATCTCTATCTAAATCCTCAACAAAATCAAAATAATCATTAAGAGATTTCTGGGTAGATTCTCTGGCTTCTTTTTCTAATTGAGAAAGGTTTTTAGAAATATATTTTGGGTCTTTTTCTTTTTTTGCCTCTTCTAGTTTTTGCTTATCTACAACTGTAGCTAAGATTGAAAGCTTCATTTGCAAACGCCATCTGCTTTTTAGTTCTGAATAATTTTTTGCAAAAGCAATCTTATCAGAATCAATGTTTATTGTTTCTTCTGAAGAAAAATCATAAGGCTTGTCATTTAGCGCTTTAAAAACAACTTTCGCTTCATTCATACGTTTTTTCAAACGCTCGTATGTAAGGTTAAAGAACGTCAAATCACGATCATTAATCATATCATCTATCTCGGTTTCATATACCTTAAATTCATCAATATCTGACTGCACAAAAAATCTTTTTGAAGGATCTAGTGCATCTAAATAATCTTTGTAGATACTCTTTGAAAAATTATCATCTATTGTTGCAGGATCATAATGACCTATTCGCAAGACATTCGTAATAATATCTAAAAGTCTTTTATCCTTTTCTGGATCGCTACTTGTTTTAGGCATAAAACTCCACAAAGTAGCAGAGATAGCAAGAACAGCTATGATAACTTTATAATTCTTTTTCATATAAATAAAAATTGCATTCATAATATTCAACTAAAGTACATAAAAAACTATGCCAGAATTATTATTAGCCTATAATTTTTTGTTAAAAATATAAAATTAGTTACTTCCAAGTAAAAATGCTTAATTTAGCGTCACATTTTTATGTTAATTTTTCTAAAAAAAAGAAGAACAAGACTACTTCGTACTTATGAAAAAACCTTTAATACTAGTCACGAATGACGACGGCATTTCGGCTCCAGGAATAAGAGCCTTAATACAAGTCATGAAAGAAATTGGCACCGTTGTAGTAGTAGCTCCAGATAGTCCTCAAAGCGCTATGGGGCATGCAATAACTTTAAATAGTACATTACATATTGATAAAATTTCTGTCGAAAATGCATTAGTAACTGAATATAGTTGCTCTGGAACTCCTGTAGATTGTGTGAAATTAGCGGTTAATGAAATTTTAAAACAAAAACCAGATTTATGTGTTTCGGGTGTAAACCACGGATCCAATTCTTCGATAAACGTGATTTATTCAGGAACGATGAGTGCTGCGGTAGAAGCTGGTATTGAGGGAATTCCTGCTATTGGTTTTTCCTTATTAGATTACGATTGGAATGCCGATTTTGAAACTTTTAAACCTTACATAAAAAAAATTGCTCTCGAAGTACTAGAAAAAGGATTACCTGACAGTGTTGTTCTTAATGTGAATTTCCCAAAAAGGAAGCAAGATGAACTAAAAGGAATTAAAATTTGCCGACAAGCGAAAGCTATGTGGGAAGAAAAATTTGACAAAAGAAAAACACCACAAGGCAAGGATTATTATTGGCTTACTGGCGAATTTGTAAATCAAGACAAAGGAGAAGATACAGATGAATGGGCATTGCAAAACGGTTATATTTCGATAGTGCCTGTACAATTTGACATGACAGCTCATCATGCAATTCAGCAATTAAACAATTGGAATTTAAATCAATAATATATGAAAAAAACAGATTTGCTTATAGGTGCAATTATTGGATTTGTTACTACTTTTTTAGGAGTTTATCTCTATCTTAAATTTTATGTCCATTACGATTTCTCAAATGGACTAGACGATATTCGAAATCAAGGAATTTTAGGAAAAGTGATTACCATTGGAGCTATTCTAAATCTTCTTACTTTTTTCATATTACTAAAGTTGAATAAAGAGCTTATGGCTCGCGGTGTTGTTTTGGCAACCATACTTTTAGCTGTAATCACAATGTTTGTATAAAATGAGGTACTATATTATTGCTGGCGAAGCATCCGGAGATTTGCATGGTTCGAACCTCATGAAAGGCATTTATAAAGAAGATTCTCAGGTAGAAATTCGTTTTTGGGGAGGAGATCTCATGCAACAAACTGGTGGAACTTTAGTAAAACATTACCGTGATTTATCTTTTATGGGTTTTCTAGAAGTGGTTTTAAACTTGAAAACTATTTTAAATAATATCAAAATATGCAAAGCTGATATTTTAAGTTTTAAACCTGATGCCATTATTTTTATAGATTATCCCGGATTTAATATGCGAATTGCCAAGTGGTCTAAAAAGCTTGGGATCCGAAATCATTATTATATTTCTCCTCAAATTTGGGCTTGGAAAGAAAACCGAATCAAAGCCATAAAAAGTGATGTTGATAAGATGTATGTCATTCTTCCTTTCGAAAAAGATTTTTATGAAAAGAAACATAATTTTCCAGTTGAATTTGTAGGTCATCCATTAATTGATGCTATTAACAACCGTCAGAAAACCGATGCAAATCAATTTAAAAAGGAAAACAATTTAGACGAAAGACCTATAATCGCACTATTGCCCGGAAGCAGAAAACAGGAAATCGAAAAAATGCTTTCTGAAATGCTTTCGGTAGTCAAAGATTTCCCAGATTATCAGTTTGTTATTGCTGGCGCTCCAAGCCAAGAATATTCTTTTTACGAACAGTTTTTAACAAACGACCAAGTTCATTTTATTTCGAATAAAACCTATGATTTATTAAGTGTTTCTTATGCAGCTTTAGTAACCTCTGGAACTGCAACTTTAGAAACTGCTTTATTTAAAGTTCCTGAAGTTGTTTTGTATAAAGGAAGTTGGGCTTCGTACCAAATTGCGAAACGAATTGTAACACTTAAATACATTTCGTTAGTTAATCTAATCATGGATAAGGAAGTGGTAACAGAACTTATTCAAGACAATTGCAATACAAAAATGATTAAAGCAGAACTTGAAAAAATACTAAATACTTCTTACAGAAAATCTCTTTTAGAAAACTACACTTTGTTAGAACAAAAATTAGGTGGTGCTGGAGCAAGTGACAAAACGGCACGTTTAATAGTTGGTGACACCTTACAAAGAGGTAAGTAATTTATTATATTCTCCTATGAAAATTTTACAATTCCCAATTGTTCGCATAACCATTTGGTTTATTTTAGGCATTCTCGTCGCTTATTATTACAATCCAAATATATTCGTAGGTTTTACATTATTAGGAATTACTTCGTTCATTTTTGCTTTACTTTTTATTATAAATAAAAACAAATTCAACCAAAAAATAAATTTTGGTATTGGACTTTATATTTTAGCATTTTCGATAGGAATTACAACTACTATCATTCATAATGATACTTTTATAGACAATCATTATATTCATAATTTAAAACATTTTGAAGCGAATCATCTGATAAATGTTACGATTATTGAAAAACTTAAAAACACAACATACAACAACCGATATATTGCAGAAATAAATCAAATAGACAATAAAATTGCTTCAGGGAAAGTTTTATTGAATTTAAAAAAAGCTTCCATTTCCAAAGACTTTATAATTGGAACAAAACTTAAAATTGAAGACCAATTAGTTCGAAACTTTAAACCTAATAATCCAAATCAGTTTGATTATGGAAAATATCTCGAGACAAAAGGAATTTATGCGCAAGTTTTTACTGAAATATCTCAAATAAAAATCAGTACTAGTATTGATAAAAACATTTGGTATTACACTTCCAATTTTAGAAATAAAATAATCACTAATTTAACCAAAAGCGGATTCAAAAAAGAAGAATTAGCTGTTGTTTCCGCATTAATTCTTGGTCAACAACAAGATATTTCGCCCGAAGTTTTACGTGATTATCAATATGCTGGAGCCGTTCACATTCTTTCGGTTTCAGGATTGCATGTTGGGTTTATCCTTTTGTTTATTACCTTTTTACTAAAACCATTACCAAAAAACAGATTCGGAAATTTAACACGCTTAATTATAGTCTTGATTTCCTTGTGGTTGTTTGCACTCATTGCAGGATTAGCGCCTTCAGTGGTTCGGTCAGCTGCAATGTTTAGTTTTGTGGCTATAGGAATGTTTCTTAATCGAGAGACGAACATCTTTCACACTATGTTTGTTTCTTTGTTTTTAATATTGCTTGTTGAACCTTTATTTTTATTTGATATCGGTTTTCAATTAAGTTATGTTGCTCTATTTTTTATTCTTTGGCTTCAGCCAATGCTTAAAACACTTTGGCAACCAAAAAATAAAATTGTTACTTATTTTTGGGACATTATTACAGTTTCTTTTGCAGCACAAATTGGAGCGATGCCGCTAAGCATTTATTATTTTCATCAATTTCCAGGATTATTCTTTATTACCAATCTAGTTTTAATTCCTTGTTTATCAATAATAATGGCATTAGGAGTAATACTGATGTTTTTAGCTTATTTTGATTTTGTTCCCGTTTTCCTTTCTAAAATAGTAGAAATAAGTATCACTATTACTAACACCTTTATCAAATGGATTGCTTCCATTGAAACTTTCGTTGTACAAAACATTCCTTTAAGTTTTTCGTTACTTATTGTTTCCTATCTTATAATTTTTAGTTGGATAATTTGGTTTAAAAAACCGAGTTTTACAAAAATTGTTATTGGTTTAAGTAGCGTATTACTTTTTCAAAATTTTATCCTTTACTACAAATTGGCATGAAGGAAACAAAAAAGAATTGATTGTTTTTAATGCGAAAAGAAAAACTATTCTTGGTGAGCGCATTGGCAAAAAAGTGACACTTTATACAAATGACACATTGCGAGAAAATGGTTTCGAAAAGAAAATGATTCAATCATATGTAACAGCAAATTTTTGTGAAATAAACAACTCTAAGTTACTTACAAATACGATTTATTTCGACAACAATAAGATTTTGATTATTGATGAATCTGGTGTTTATAAAAACCCTGTAAATCCAGATATAATTATTTTGAGAAATTCTCCCAAAGCAAACTTAGAGCGATTACTTAGTGAGATTCGACCAAGATTAATTATCGCTGATGCTTCAAATTACAAAAGTTATGTTGCCGCTTGGAAAAAGACATGTAAGAAAGAGAAAATCCCTTTTCATAGTACTTACGAAAAGGGATTTTACAAATTATAATATTACTTTTATGAAGCTATCTTTTTGCTTTTCTTCTTAGTCTTAGCTGGTTTAGGTCCTTTTTTTGAATCAGGAACATATTTTGCAATTATTTGATCGGCTCCAGATAACCAAGTACTTGGTCCGCCAGCAACATATCCTGTACTTCCTAATTGTTCGAAATTAACTTTTCCGTCTTTATTAGCTGCTTTAGCAAACCAAATCGTAGGAAAACCTTGTACTGCAAACACTTGTTGCAATTGATTATTTTGATTTTTTATTTCATCTGTTTGAGCAGATCTTCTAGGAAAATCTAGCTCTACTAAAACCACTTTACCTTTAGCCCAAGCTTCAAATTCTGACGTTTTAAAAACTTCTTTTTGTAAACGAATACACCAACCGCACCAGTCGCTTCCTGTAAAGAATAAAAACAACGGCTTGTCTTCTTTTTTGGCAACTTCCATTGCTTTTTTAATGTCTGTATGCCAAACTAAGTTCTCAGTATTCGTTTTAGTTTTTTCGTCTGAACTAAAACTAGAAAACACTAATACTGCTACAACTGGAACTAAAAAAAATAAATATTTAAGCTTATTCATTGGGTAAAATTTTAAATTATTATAAGTAAATGTAAAAAATAAATCTAGAAAAAATTAATTATCTTAATATTTTCAATAACTCATCATGGGTTTTATAACCTACTATTTGTTGTTGGGTATCTCCTCCTTTATCTATAATGTATATAGCTGGATAGCCTTGTACTTTTAGAAATGTAGTTAGCTCGTGAGCACTATTCCTCCCTTTTCGACTAGGATCATATCCTGGATTATCGAATTTATTTCCTTTAAAAAATACAGTTGAATTTCCTTCGGCATTAAACTTTACGGCATAATAGTTTTTGTTAATATAATCTATCACTTCTGCATCTTGAAAAGTTTCATTATCGAGCATTTTACAAGGTGCATACCAATCTGTATACACATTCATAAAAATGGGCTTTGGATTCTTTTTTTGTTTGGCCAATGCCTCATCAAGTGTCATCCATTTAATTTCTTGTGCCTGAATAGAAATTGTTCCAAAAATTAGAAACAAGCCTAAAATTATTTTTTTCATTATTCTTTTTTTGTTTAAGAATCAAAAACAGTGCCGAAGTTATTAAAACTATTTTACTTCTTGCATTAATTTTTTAATTAATGGTGAAATTATGATTAAAACGACACCTGCAATCAAAGAATAAAGCCCTAATTGCTTATACCCTTCAGTGTAAGTTAATAAAATCTCTAATTTACTTGCTCCTTCTTTTGCTTCTGATAATCCCGCTCCGATTATCCCAGCTACATATTGACCATAGGCACTAGCTAAAAACCACATTCCCATCATGACTCCTTGCAAGTTTTTTGTGGCTAATTTCGTCATTATCGATAATCCAATTGGTGACAAACAAAGCTCTCCGACAGTAATAACCAACAAAGCCAATGTAAAAAAGTTTAATGAAGTAATTCCAGCTAAGGTTGCGAATAATTTTGTTGCAAAAAGCACATAGTATCCTAGTCCAAGAAAAACAAATCCTAATCCAAACTTTATAATTGTATTAGGTTCTATTTTCTTTTTACTCATCCAAATCCATAATGTTCCTAAAATTGGAGCTAATAAAATTACAAAAAAAGCACCTCCTGAATTATTTACACCATTTGGGTCTAATGTCATTCCTAATAAATTTTTATCTAGATTCTCAGCTGCAAAAATACTTAATGACCCACCACTTTGCTCATAAATTCCCCAAAAAACAATAGAAAACAGAATAAAAACCAAAGCTGCCCAAAGTTTATTTCTTTCCTGTGGTGTTACTTTTGTCATTTCATAAAACAAGTATAACAAAGTTAATGGTCCGATAGTGTACATGAAATAATCGGTATACTCGGTTTTTGAAACCATAATTTGAATGACAGGAACAAGCAATAATGTTCCGCCATAAACCGCATATTCCATCCATTTTTGAATAGGTATAGATTGCGCTTCTGCCAGTGGATGTCCAGGTTGTAATCCAATTGTTCCTAGTGATTTTTGTGTAAATACAAAATTCACTAAACTAATAATCATTACAATGGCTGCCAATCCGAAAGCTACATTCCAACGTAAATCTTCAGGAATACTTTTCGATAACATTTCACCTTTTCCAATAGCAATACAAATATACCCACCAAGCAACGCTCCGATGTTTATTCCTGCATAAAAAAGAGAAAAACCAGCATCGGTTCTCGAATCGCCAGACTTGTATAACTTTCCGACCATTGTAGAAATATTAGGCTTAAAAAAACCTGTTCCAATAATAGTGAAAGCTATTCCAAGAAAGAAAAATTGTTTCGGATCTAAAGCTAAAATGGCACTTCCGACTATCATTAACAATCCGCCCCAAAATAAAGATTTTCTGAAACCGAGTATTTTATCAGCAAACAATCCGCCAATAAATGTAAAAGCATATACAAATGCTTGCGTTGCGCCATATTGCAGATTGGCATCCGTTTTATTAAAATCGAGTTGAGAAATCATAAAGAAAACAAGCATTCCCCGCATTCCATAAAAACAAAAACGTTCCCACATTTCTGAAAAGAACAAACTCCAAAGTTGCTTTGGATATTTTCCTTCAAAATTTTGTATTTGTTCTATTGTAATTTGATTTTCCATATTTTTAATTAATTCCGTGATCTTTCATTACTTTATTTAAGTTTTTCACTAAGGCAAACATCAAGACAGTTGCAAACATCAACAATCCGAAGTTTACCCAAAAGAAATTGGCTTTATCATCATAAGCGTCCCACATGCTTGCGAGAACTCCAGATAATTTATTTCCGATGGAGGTTGACAAAAACCATCCGCCCATCATTAAAGCGGTGATGTTTTTGGGAGATAATTTGGAGACAATTGACAATCCCATTGGACTTAAGAATAATTCACCAATGGTTATAATTCCGTAATTGGCAACTAACCACCAAACAGATACTTTTTCTGTTCCGTTGTTTCCTATATGAACTGCTGCGACCATCACTAAAACAGATAAAGCAGAGATCAATAATCCGAAGGCAATTTTGGTTGGAGTTGAAGGTTCTTTTTTTCTACTTCTTAAAAAAGTAAAAAAGGCAACAACAAGTGGTGTAAGAATAATTACCCAACCTGGATTAATCGATTGACTTAAATTGGTTGCCCAAACACTTATTTTACTTCCTTCTTGCGGCAAAGTTTCTTTTGAAGTATTCCTGAAATAAACGGGATAATCAATTACTTTTTTTACTTCACCATTTACTTTTTGAAGTCTAAATTTATCATCATACAATTCAGTTGAAGCTTTTTCGTACGTTATTTCTTTTGATTGTACTAATGTAGAAAATACTTTTTCAGTTGTCCCAGTAACTTGTCTATCAGTATATCTATCTGCCCAAGTTGTAAGTGCCGAACCATTTAATTTGAAAACTGCCCAAAATAAAATCACAACCGCAAAAATGGATAACAAAGCACCAATTGGTCTTTTTTCTTCAGCTTTGGCTTTAAAATATAAACTTCCGTAAAAATAGACAATTGGAAGACAAGCAAATATAAAAGCATCGGTGCTATCTGATCCAAAAATGGCACTATCTAAATTCACATCTGATTGAACGCCTTTTAGCAACCAACCAATAACTCCAAAAACAACTGATGGAACTAAAATGTACAATACAATTTTTGAAAATGGCATATCACCTTCTTGAATTCCTTTTTTATCGGTTTTATCACCATAATGTTTTGTTCCCAAAAGGAAAACGATTACACCAATAAACATTCCTAAACCAGCAGCCATAAAAGCATATTGCCAACCCAATAAAATTTGTAAAGCAGCACCGAAAAAATTACAAATAAATGCACCAACATTTATTCCCATATAGAAAATATTATAGCCTTCGTCTTTCTTTTCTTTGTATTGGTCTTCGTTGTAGAAATTTCCTAGTAAAGTTGAGATATTTGGTTTAAAAAATCCATTTCCTACAATTACTAAAGTCATGGCTACGTATAGCATTGGTAAACTATGAATTCCCATCATAAAATAACCTGCGCCCATCATTAATCCACCAATAACGATTGATTTTTTGTAGCCTAAATACCTATCGGCAACTAAACCACCAATAAATGGCGTTAAAAACACTAAAGCAATGAAAGTTCCATACAAATCGGCAGCTTCTTTCTCTGTCATTGCGAAACCCGCTTCAACATCTTTAAGATATAAGGTAAAAATCCCTATCATTAAATAATAACCGAAGCGTTCCCACATTTCGGATAAAAACAAATAAGGCAATGCTTTAGGGTGACTTTTCCACATAATAATTTAATTAAAAAAAAACAAACCTACAAGGATTTCTTGTAGGTTTGAAAGATATAAAAAATATTTTTATTAATTATCTATCTAATTCAGGTTGTGCTTCAACATGATCATTATGCATTCTTTTTTCTAACCAAGAACTCAAGAAAAACAATATTGCTGCTGCAGAACCAGACATTATTATAAACAATACGAAGAATTCATACAGATTTGTAATTTGAAATCCTAAAAATGAAGTTGCTCCACCTGTTCCGTCTTCACCACCAGGAATTAATGCACTTAAAGTTCCTGCAAATTTATTAGCCGCGGCATTTGCTAAGAACCAAGTTCCCATCATTAATGAAGATAATCTTAACGGCGCTAATTTAGAAACCATTGATAATCCGATTGGTGATAAACATAATTCTCCAATAGTATGAATTACATATAAACCAATCAACCACCACATTGAAACTTTTTCTCCTAATCCTAATCCTTTAACCGCAATTGCAATTACAACATATCCCATTGCAACTAATCCTAGTCCTATTGCCATTTTTTTAGGCGATGATGGTTCTAATTTTCTTGCATATAAAAATCCCCAAACCATAGTCATAATTGGCGCAAGTGAAATAACCGCTAATGGATTTACAGATTGGAAATAAGAAGCTGGCATTTCCCAACCAAATAATGTTCTTTCCGTTTGTCTATCAGCAAATAAGGTTAATGATGCTCCTGCTTGTTCGAAGGCACCCCAAAAGAAAATTACGAAGAAAGCAAGTATAAAAATTACTGTTATTCTTTGGGTTTCAATTTTAGACAAACTTTTATCACTAAAAATTAATATTGGCATGGCAACCATTGCTCCATATATAAAGTAACTGATAATATCTACATCACTTTTAAACATTTGTTTAAAGTTCAACATAAAAAAGATAATTGCAATTGAACCAACAATCATTCCGATACTTTTTGCATCTAATTTTTTAACCGGTAATCCAATTTCTTTTCCTTCTTCAGAAATAAGATATTTTTTTTGACCAAGAATAAAAGCTACAAGACCAATTAACATTCCGATTCCAGCAGCTAAAAATCCCCATTTGAAATCCATCGATCCACAAACTAATGGCGAGAAGAATGCCCCAAGGTTGATACCCATATAGAAAATGGTAAAAGCACTATCAATTCTTCTGTCATTTGCTGGATATAACTGTCCAACCATGGTAGAAATATTTGGTTTGAAGAAACCGTTTCCAATAATAATTGCTGTTAGTCCCATCCACATTAGTGAAACACCGCCATCCGCACCTGCAGAAGCACTAAAAAACATAAAGAATTGCCCAATCGCCATAAGCAATCCACCAATTAGAATACTTCGTCTGTTTCCTAAAAACTTGTCACATAAGTAACCTCCTAAAAGTGGTGTTAGATAAACTAATCCAGTATAACTCCCATAAATTTGTGATGCATCTGCATCTTTCATTAATAATACTTTAGTCATAAATAGAATAAAGATTGCTCTCATTCCGTAATAACTAAATCGTTCCCACATTTCTGTGAAAAATAGGAAGTAAAGTCCTTTTGGATGTCCTGTTTTTACTGTTTCACTCATAATTATTGTTTTTAGTTTTAGTTAGTTATAATTTTTCTTTTATAAAATTGGTCATTTTAGTATATAATTGTAATCTTGTTTTTCCACCATAAATACCGTGATTTTTATCTGGATATATTGCCCAATCAAATTGCTTGTTGGCTTGTACCAAAGCTTCAATCATTTTCATTGAGTTTTGCACATGTACATTATCATCGGCAGTACCATGAATTAAAAGGAAATTACCCTTTAATTTGCCAACATGTGTGATTGGTGAATTATTATCATATCCACTCGCGTTTTCTTGTGGTGTTTGCATGTATCTTTCCGTATAAACGCTGTCATAATATCTCCAAGAAGTTACTGGCGCAACGGCAATAGCGGTTTTGAAAACATCGGCTCCTTGAAAAATACAATTCGAAGACATAAAGCCACCATAAGACCACCCAAATATTCCAATTCTTGCTTTATCTACATAAGTATAAGTTCCAAAAAGTTTAGCAGCATCAATCTGATCTTCCACTTCCAGCTTACCCATTTCTTTTTGAGTACATTTCTTGAAATCAGCGCCTTTAAAACCCGTTCCACGACCGTCTACACAAGCGACAATATAACCTTGTTGCGCCAACATCATAAACCAGTAATCGTCAGAACTGTTCCAATCATTGTTTACTTGTTGTGATCCTGGCCCAGAATATTGATACATAAATACTGGGTATTTTTTATTTGCATCAAAATCTTTTGGTTTAATCATCCAAGCATTTAGTTTGTTACCTTTTGCGGTAGTTAGTTCAAAAAACTCTTTCGATGGCAAATTATAAGAAGCTAATTTGGTTTCTAAAGCTTCGTTAGACACAATAGTTTTAATTGTTTTCCCCGTTTTAGATTCATTCAAAGTATATTTTGGCGCATTTTTTGCACTTGAATACGAATTGATAAAATATTGAAAGTTTGGGCTAAAAGTCGCTCCGTTTGTTCCAATTCCTGCTGTTAATCTTTTTTTATTTTTCCCTGTTAAATGAACAGAATAAACATCACGATTTATAGATCCATTTTCTACCGATTGGTAGTAAATCATTCCCGTTTTTTCGTCGAAACCATAATAATTAGTTACTTCCCAATTGCCTTTTGTAATTTGGTTTTTTAGTTTTCCTGTTTTGTCATATTGATAAATATGATTGAAACCATCTTTTTCGGAAGTCCAAATAAAACTATTGTCTTTTAGGAAAGTCAAATTATCCGTAACATCAACATAAGCTTTGTCTTTTTCGTTCAAAACTGTTTTTTTAGCACCAGTATTTCCGTCGATAAACAACAAATCTAGATTGTCTTGATGACGATTTAAAACCTGTGCAGATAAGGTATTCGCTTCGTTTGTCCACTCAATTCTAGCAATATAGAAATCATTGTAATTTCCTAAATCTATTTTCTTAACGTTTGCCGTTTTTAGATCATATATATGTAACGAAACGTCCGAATTTTTTTCGCCTGCTTTCGGATATTTAAATACATCGGTAACAGGATACAAATCCTTCCCATATACATTCATCGAAAATTCTGGAACTTGACTTTCGTCGAAACGAATAAAAGCGATTTTATCCGACGTTGCATTCCAATCGAAAGCTCGCACAAAAGCAAATTCTTCTTCGTAAACCCAATCCGTTATTCCGTTGATGATGGCATTTTTCTTACCATCGGTAGTGATTTGTGTTGTTTTTTTAGAAGCTAATTCATAAACGTACAAATTATTGTCTTTGGCGAAAGCGATTTTAGAACCATCGGGAGAAAAAGTAGGTTCTTGTATTTTATCATCCGCAATTTTTGTTAATGATTTTGTAGTAATATCATAAATATAAAAATTAGCAACCGAAGAATGTCTGAATATTTGATCCGAGTTATTAGCAATCAAAATTTTCTTTTCGTCTTTGCTAAAAGTATAACCATCTATTCCTTTTAAATCTGAAAAATCTTTGCTGTTTAATAAGGTTGAAACTTTGTTTAAAGTAGCAAAATCATACAAATCGATTGCACTAGAAGTTCTATCAGCATTTAAAACCGTATATTGGTTGGTGTTTTTCAAAGCTGCCAACTCGGTCATTCCTTGTGTTCTGAAGGCTCCGCCCCAAATTTCTTCTAAAGTAATTTTTTGTTGCGCAATTGCTGATAATGAAGTAAATAAGAATAAAACGAATGCTTTTTGTACTATTTTCATGTGAAATTATTATAAACGATGCCAATTTTAGTGAAAAATTTGGACATAATCGCAATTATGAGTGTTAAAAGCATATTTTTAGACCATAAAAAAATATTTTTCGATACAAATCTCATTCAAAAATTAAACTTCAAACCTTATATTTGCATTTCAAACAACAAGAGTCAATATGACAAAATCGATTACTGGATTCTCAAAATTAACCAAAGAAGAAAAAATAAATTGGATAGCTTCTACCCATTTTTCTAATGCGGAAGAAGCTATAAAAACCATCAAAAAATATTGGAATTCAGATTTAGAATTGCAAAAACTACACGATGAATTTATCGAAAACACCATTACTAATTTCTATTTACCACTTGGCGTTGCTCCAAATTTTTTAATTAATGGTAAAAATCATACCATTCCGTTTGCCATAGAAGAAAGCTCGGTGGTTGCAGCCGCTTCTAAATCGGCAAAATATTGGGGAACTCGTGGCGGATTTAAAACCACCGTTTTAAATTCAGAAAAAATAGGACAAGTTCATTTTATTTTTAAAGGGAGCACCGAAAAACTCAAAAATTATTTCAATCAACTAAAACCAAAATTATTTGCTGACACCGAAAGCATTACTAAAAATATGCAAAAACGTGGCGGTGGTATTCTCGATATCGAATTGCGTGATAAAACTTCTGATTTAGAAAATTATTATCAATTACATGCTACTTTCGAAACCAAGGATTCGATGGGCGCTAACTTCATCAATTCTTGTTTAGAGCAATTTGCCAAAACATTAAAAGAAGAAGCTCTACAATTTGAGTTCTTTTCCGAAGACGAAAAAAACATCGAGGTCGTAATGAGTATTCTATCAAATTATGTCCCTAATTGCATTGTTCGAGCAGAAGTTTCTTGCCCAGTTTCAGACTTAGCAGAAAAAAACATAGAAAACCCACAAGAATTTGCAGAAAAATTTATTCGAGCTGTCAAAATTGCAGAAATAGAACCATTCAGAGCTGTGACGCATAACAAAGGCATCATGAACGGAATTGACGCAGTTGTTTTGGCAACTGGAAATGATTTTCGTGCTGTCGAAGCAGGAATTCACGCTTATGCTTCCAGAAACGGACAATATTCTAGCTTGTCACATGCCAAAATAGAAAATGATATATTTACTTTTTGGATAGAAATTCCATTGGCATTAGGAACCGTTGGAGGCTTAACTTCATTACATCCGTTAGTAAAAATGTCTTTAGAAATGCTAGGTAAACCGTCGGCACATGAGCTCATGCGAATTGTTGCTGTCGCTGGATTGGCACAAAATTTTGCTGCTTTAAGAAGTTTGACAACAACAGGAATTCAGCAAGGACACATGAAAATGCACCTGAATAATATCATCAATCAGTTTGAAGCTACTGAAAACGAAAGGGTTTTGATAAAAAATCATTTCAAAGAAAATACAGTTTCGCATTCGGCAGTTGTTGCTTTTATTGAAGATTTAAGAAAATAATTCCTTGAAAAAAACATTTTACAGCAACGGAAAATTACTCATTACGGGCGAATATGTCGTTTTAGATAGCGCAATTGCTTTGGCTTTGCCTACAAAAATGGGTCAGAATCTAATTGTAGAAAATGGTTCTGATAAAAAAATCGTTTGGAAAAGCTATGATTTTGATGGTAGTATTTGGTTTGATGATACTATTTTGTTTTCCGATATTACAACTAAAAAATCTTTTGAAAACAATTCTGTTAAAACAACTTTAGTTGAAATTTTACATGAATCTTACAAATTAAACTCTGATTTTATTACTAAATCTAAAGGTTATATTATTTCTACAAACCTGACTTTTCCTAAATTTTGGGGTTTGGGAACTTCCTCAACTTTAATAAATAACATTGCTAGTTGGTTGCAAATTGATGCTTATACTTTGCTAAAAAATGCTTTTGGCGGAAGTGGTTATGATATTGCTTGTGCGCAAAATGATTCGGCTATTATATATCAATTGGTAAATGAAAAACCAATTATAAAACCCATACATTTTAATCCAACATTCAAAGAAAATATTTACTTTGTTTACCTTAACAAAAAGCAAAATAGCAAAACAGCTATTGCAAATTACCGCAACAAAAAAGGAAATATTGCAAAAGCAATTTTAGCAATAAACGAGATTACAGAAGCCTTAATAAATACAACTGAATTAAACGAATTTGCCAAACAAATAGAAAAACACGAAGTCTTATTAAGCGAAATTCTAGAAATGCAAACTGTAAAAGAAGTTTTATTTCCTGATTTTGATGGTACTATAAAAAGTCTTGGCGCCTGGGGAGGCGATTTTGTTATGGTAGTTTCTAGAAATAATCCTATTGATTATTTTGTAGCTAAAGGTTATGATGTTGTGGTTTCGTATGAGAAAATGATATTGTAATAAAAATATTTGCAGCGAATTCAGAGACGTCTTAACTTTATCATCTCTTTATGGAGCTGGTTGCAAATCCGGTTATCCGCTTCTTTTATTATTCCTCAAGATAAATATTCTCTTTATTAATAGTAATATAATTGTCTTGTGATTCTTGTTTTAAGTACTTTTTTTTAATTAAAATACTATCTATTTTCAATATAGTTTTTGTTGACTTATTTAAGTTTAAAAAATAAAAAATATATTTATTTTTAGCACCATTAATAAACTTTTTTAATTCATAATCATCAAAACCTATGACTTTGGTTTCATTTTTTTTTATCATTCTAAAATTTATAGTTTCCTTCAATAAATTATCTGATTTAAAGTCTATTATTTCATTTTTAGATAATAAAAGTATATTTTTATTTGAGTCATTTTTTATATTAAATATTGTTACATCTGGCGCGCATCTATTACTTAATAATAAGATGGACAATATAGATAAATAAAAATTTGCTTTCATATTGACTATTTTTAAAGAGATTTTAAAAATTTAAAATAATTAACCCCACTATTAGAAGTGTTCCATAAAACCCATTAGCTCTGCGATGATCTCTCGACCTCGCAGAATATAATGTTATACTTTATTTATTGTTGCTAAGTCAGAGGTATTTGCATAGGAGTCTTAACTTTATTGACTCTTTGTAGAGCCTTTAGCTAATATAAACAAAAAAATCCCGATTGCTCGGGATTTTTTTGTTTATAAAAACTTAATTTATTAATTAAACTGAGCTCTGTTATCTTCAATAGTAGCCTCTTTCTTCAAAGCATTGTAAACTCTACCGTAAACAGAACCTTTAGCCTGACCGTTTAATCTTGTAGTAATATCTTTATAATCAGTAGCAGCTGGTGCTTTTGTGCTCGATTTTACTTTAATTTTAAACACTCCTGAAACTCCGTCAATAGTTTGAGAAACAACTCCTGGTTTAAGAGCAAATGCAGTTCCTACTACTTTAGGCTCAGCACCTATTGTTTGTATGTAAGCGTTTGCTGCAACAACATCTAAAGCTTCTTTTACAGGAGAACCTGTAGATTTAGAAACCGCTTCAAGTGTTGCACCTGACATTTTTACTTTGATTAATTCTGCTTTCTTTTGGTTTCTTAATTTAGGTCCAACAGCAATTTTCGCCTCTTCGATAGCTAATAAACCAGCTTCGTTTACTTTTTTCAAACGAGCAATAACATGACCTGTAGGGATATTGAAACGTTTTACTTCTCCATCTTTTGCACCAAAAGCCCAACGAACAATCTCTCTTTGACTTCCAATTCCTTGCACATTTTCGTCCATAGCTAATAATTTAGCAACTGGCGCAACTGTAAGTTTCATTTCTTTTGCAGCAGCAGTAAAATCTTTTTCGTTTGCAGCCATTTCAAATTTAGTAGCTGTTGTAAATACTTTATCGCTTGTAATTTCAGATGGCGCAATTTTTTGTGCCACTGTAGCCAAACGAACTGCATCTTGCTTATCTGTTACATTAATAATGTGAAAACCAAAATCAGTTTCAACTAAACCTATTTTTCCAACTGGATTAGAAAATGCAAAATCATTAAACGGTTTTACCATTTGACCTTGACCAAAGTATCCTAAATCTCCTCCTTGTTGTGCTGATGAATCATCTGAGTTTGCATAAGCCAACATCATAAACGATGATGGATTTGCTAAAGCTTGCGCTAACAATCCTTCTGCTTTCGCTTTTGCTTGCTCTTTTGTTCTTTTTTCTTTCTTGTTTGGAACTTGTGTTCCTTCATAGCTAATTAAGATATGACTAGCTTTTACATTTGCACTAGCTTTTCTTCCTAAAACTCTAGTAATACCATAGTAATCACCAAACATATAAGGTCCGTAAACTTGACCTGGCACTGTATTAAAAATAGCTTCAGCATGTTCTGCAGGCAAATCTTTTTTAGAAACATAAGTAGAATCGTATTTGATATCTGAATTTGCGTTTACAAACTCGATTACATTAGCTGTGTTTCTAAATCCAACTTTTGCTTCGTTTACAGCAGTAGTTACTGGATTATCTTCAACTGAATTTAATAAGCCGTTTACTTTGTCTTTAACAATTTTCTCATCTTCAGGAGAAGCTTTATCTTCGATCATTACAAATTCTAACTCACGAGATTCATCCGCTTTGTATTTCTTTTTGTCTTTTTCCATAAAAGCAATAAGTTCAGCATCTGTTGGCTCTACTTTTTTGTCTTCGATGGTTGAATACGGAACAGAAACTACATCAAAAGTCACTTTGTTATTTTCTAACTCGTAGTTAAATTTAGCTTCTGCTTGTGTTGTGTAAAACCCAGATTGAAGCATCGTGCTATACATTTGCTCATTTGTAGATTGAACTAATTGTTGTTCGTAATCTAACCATTGTTGCCATCTTTCTGGCGAAGATTTTTTTATAGAAGCAATAAATTCATTGAATTTAGCTTTATCAAATTTTCCTGCAGCGTTTAAAAATTGAGGATTTTGAGAAAATTGTGGATCTTCTTTAATTATATTGATAAGTTGATCGTCACCGATTCTCAAACCTAATTTTTCGCATTGTTCTCCAAGTAAAACTCTTCTTACTTCTTGATCCCAAACACCATTTGTAGCTTGCATGACAGACATGTTTTGCCCTTGTTGGTTTTTTTGAGCCATATCTACTTTGCTTCTAAAACCTTCAAAAGGAATATCTACTCCGTTGATGGTTCCCGCATTTCTAGAGGTTTGTCCAAAACCTCCATTTTCGATTAATGCACCAATAATAAATGCAAATAATGCTAATCCTACTATTGCGATAACTAGAAACGATCTTTGTCTAATTTTTGATAAAACTGCCATTTTTTAAAAATATTTTTTATTCAGTGGGCGAAAATACAATTATCTATCAAATAATAAAAGGGTAAAGCTTTTATTTTAATAGAAAGTTTACTTTTTTATTGATTCTTGTTTTGGTCTTCAAATTTTTTAGCGAATTTTCTACGGAAGAAAAACATAAAAACCGCTGTGGCTGCTAGGATAAAACTTAAATACGGCATATCTGTGCCTGAATTTAATTTTGAAAATCCGTCGTAAGCAAAAAATAATCCTGCTACTAAATAAACGTATTGTGTGTATTTTAAATAATTCATTTTTTATTTTATTTTTAAATGCTATAAACTCCTGTTATTCCTTGTGTATCTAAGGTTTTGAAATCTTTACTAAAATCTATTCCTAACCCATCTATAACATTGCCTTTGTCGGTAAATTTATATGTTTTTTGGGTAAAAAACCATTCGTTTTTCTGATCGTAATACAATTGCTCCGTTTCGAGCATTTTTCCATCATGAGTTGTCACTTTTACTTTGCCGCTCAAGTCTATCAAATTAGAGTTTGTATACGAAATAGCGTAATTTGAAGTCACAAAGCTTTTGTTCCCTTGCTCATCGTATATTGTAACATCAATTCCTTTTGGAAATTCGGTAAACGGAAATTCTAAATGAGAATAATCTAACATTTGTGGCGAAATTAAAATCGCTTTAATTTTTCCTGAATCAGTATATTTTAAGTTAAAATCTTTGGCTTCTCCAACAGGATTAAACTCGACCACATTACTTTTTCGAATTTCATTAATATTACTTTCACAAGAAATAAAAAAAAGTGCTGTCACCATAAGCAACATCACTTTTTTTAGTATTTGAAATTCTTTTTTCATTAAATTAATCGAATTTGCGTTTTACAAACCATCTGTCATTAAATGATAATCCAATAGAAATATTCAAGTAGTTTTCTTGAATAAGATTCATTTTTGTAGTTCCTCTTTTACCATATTCTAATCCTATGTTAATATTAGAAAATGTTCCCCCAACTGGCAAACCAAGACCTAATGTAACTGCTGAATCGTTTATAGGTTGTGTATTAATTACTAAACCTGTATTTTCATAACGAAAACCAGCTCTGTACGTAATTTTATTTAAGTAGTTTGAAAAAGAATTATAATTAGGTGTATAATATCCTCCTAATGAGAATTTAGATGCATTTTCAAAAGACACATTTGATTCATATAACTTTGCAAAATTACTAGCTCCATAGAAAGTAGATTCGAAACCTACAAACCATTTTTTAATCTCTCCCAATCCAGCTCCAAAAGCAAATTTTGAAGGTAATTTAACTTTAGATTCATTACTTGGTGAGTCTTGCGAATCCCAAACTCTTTCGGATCCATCATTTGCATAGGTTACTTTTGCTATATTTCTTTCGTTATTAGAAACTAAAGTTGTAGAAGGAGCTATTGTTAGACTTGAAACGAAATCATATTTCTTGAATTTTGTTTTATAAATAGCGCCCGCATTCATACTTATCCCTCCTAACGAAGATGTATTAAGTTCCCTTGATCCAAATTGCAAACTAGGTAAAACTGCTGCATTTGTTTCTATTTTACCAAAATTATAAGCCAAATCTGCACCAACGCTTAATTTAGGTGTAATTTGATAACCTGCTCCAACAAAAACTTTATTTACTCCGCCACTTCCAGAATACTTATAAATATCACCATTTGTTTCGGTTTTTTGAATTCTATATCCCACAGATGACAAAGGCATTAGTCCTAAACTTAATCCTAACTTTCCAACAGGAAAAGCCATAACAAGATAGTCTAAAGTAGTTCTTCTTGCTTTTTCTGTAGCGGTTTCTGTTTTTAAAGACAGTGTATTATATGTTCCTGCAACTCCAAATGTTGTTAGTTTTAATGCAGATAATGAAGCTGGATTTTGCAAATTCATATGAATACTATCTGGCAAAATACCCAAGCCTCCCATAGATTTGTTTTCGACAGTTCCCTGAAATTTCATGTTCCCAATTCCGTAAAACGAATAAGGCGAAGCTGTTCCTTCTTGTGCAAAACTATGTAGCGAAAGCAGAATAAAACTGCCTAATAAAAAATTTTTAATCATTTTTGATATTGATAAAGATTGTTCAAACTCTCTAGCAGAAAATTTGAATTGGCAAATATGGTATTTTTTAATCGTTTAGCCAAAAAATTAGCATCTCCACCAGTTAAAATTATGATAAAGTTTTCATTTTTGCCTTTTAGGGAGTCTATATAGCCATCTATTTCAAATGTTAAACCGTTTATTACTCCTGAATGTAACGATTGATTTGTTGAATTCCCGATTATATTTTCTGGATCTTCAATAGTTAATAACGGTAATTTTGCTGTATAATTATGCATCGCTTCATATCGAAGTCTAATTCCCGGAGAAATTGCTCCACCATGATAAACATCATCAGCATCAATAAAATCATACGTAACACAAGTTCCTGCATCAATTACCAATCTATTTTTTTCTGGAAATTGCAAAACAGATCCAGCTGCTAAAACCATTCTGTCAATCCCTAAGGTATTTGGTGAACTGTAATTATTTTGAAAAGGAAATGTACTATCGCGAGAAATAAAATAAACTTTTACACGATTTAAAAACGAATCAAAAGCGTTTTTATCCAGTTTTCCAACAGAAGCAATAACTAAAATCGCAATTTTAGGATATTCTTTTAAAATATTTTCTATAAAATTTTGAAAGTTTTCATTCGAAAAAACTGAAGCTTCTATAAGTGTATTGTTCTCAAAAACAGCACTTTTAATTCTTGTATTCCCTATATCGATGGTTAGAATCATATTATTTATATTGATTTTACAAAGGTACGAATAGATTTTTTTAAAAATTTGTTTTGGATAAACGAAAAATCATTCTATATTTGCACCCGCATCAAGCGACGGTACCTTAGCTCAGATGGTAGAGCAATGGACTGAAAATCCATGTGTCCCTGGTTCGATCCCTGGAGGTACCACAAAAAAATCCGAATAGAAATATTCGGATTTTTTGTTTTTGTAGACTTACTTCTTTGTACTTTTTATCCAATCCTCAATTTTTTTCTCCAATAAGGCTAGTGGCATTACTCCAGATTCTAGTACTTTTTGATGAAAAACTTTAATATCGAATTTTTCTTTTAATTCAGTTTGTGCTTTTTTACGCAATTCAATTATTTTCAATTGTCCAATTTTGTAAGACAAGGCTTGTCCTGGAATCGCCATATATCTTTCTACTTCCGAAATAATACTTGCTTCGCTCTCGGCTTCATTTTCTAGTGAATACTTTATTGCTTGCTCACGTGTCCATCCTTTTGAATGTATTCCGGTATCTACAACTAACCGAATCGCTCTATGCATTTCGTTTCCTAACATTCCAAAGTACTGATAAGGATCTTTGTACAAGCCTAATTCCTTTCCTAAACTTTCGGTATATAAGGCCCAGCCTTCACCATAAGCACCAAACCAATTAAACCTTCTAAAATCAGGCAATTCTTGATTTTCTTGTTGCAAAGAAATTTGGAAATGATGTCCTGGAATAGCTTCATGCAAAAACAAATCTTCATCTCCATAGTAATTGTATTTTGTGACATCTGGAATAGGCACATAAAAAATTCCTGGTCGAGTTCCATCAGCTGTTCCTTGTACATATTCTGCACTTGCTGTTTGCTCTCTAAAAGCTTCAGTGCGTCGAATTTCGAATTCTGTTTTGGGTTGTAACGCAAATAATTTATCTACATTGGGTTTTATTCTTTGGTAAACTGATTCGAAATTGGCAATTACTTCTTCTGGTTTTTTAAAAGGCATGAGCTCTTTTCTGGTTCGAACATGATCAAAAAAGGCTACAATCGTACCTTTGAAACCTACTTGTGCTTTAACTTTTTCCATTTCAGATTTTAATCTAGCTACTTCTTTTAAGCCTAATTCGTGTATTTCTTCAGGAGTCATAGTAGTTGTTGTCCATTGTTTTACGTAAACAGCATACAAATCGTTTCCGTTAGGCAAACTTCCTATTCCGCTAGTTTTTCTTGAAGCGGGAAGATATTCTGTTTTCAAGAATTCTGCCATTTTCTTATAACGCGGCATTAATTTCTCATTAATTGCAGTTGTATATTCCTTTTTTAATGATGTTTTTACTGAATCTGAAAAGTCTACTGGCATTGTTTTTATTGCTGAATAAAACAAGTTATCTTCTACTTTTGGCGTGATTTGGTCTTGGAATTGTGGTATCACTTTTTCGGTTAATGTTTTTGGTAAAACCATTCCTTTCTGGATTCCTTTTTTCATATAAACCATAGCAGAATCTAGCCAAATACTATAAGCATCTATTCTTTTTAGAAAATTGCGATAATCTTTTTCTGTTTTGAATGGTTGTGCAGCAGTTCCACTAGCAAACTGCGACATAGTGAGATGTGTTCCCCAAAACTGATGAATTGGTATTAGATTAGATTCTTGTTTCAACAAATCTTTTCCTATGGATGTTTCCCATTTTATGATTTCGTAACTGATTTTTTCTTCGGCTGATAAATCATTTGTATCAATATTTGAAAGTTGTTTTTCATATTTATCAAAAAAATCTGCTTGTTTTTTTCGATAACCATCCGTCATTTCAAATTGAAATTTATCATTATACTCATTAAATCCATTTACTGTAGCATCAAGAGGATTTAATTCGTTTTTTTCTTTAAAATAATTCTCTGTTAAAGACTTAAAATCTTGCATTTTTTTATCTGATTTACAATTGGTAAAAAAAATCACCATTATTAGTATCGAAAATAAAAAGAATGTTTTTTTCATAAAAATGAAGTTTAAATTTAATTATAGACTATAAATCTAATGAAATTGATGGAAATGAAAACACATTAAACTTAAAATTTTGTTAGGTTTAATGTGCTTAAAAAAATAATTTAATTTATTCTTAAAATTAGCCGTGATACACTCTTGAAGAAATAATTTTTCCGTTTCTAACCTCAAGAACTTCAGCCACAAGCATATCATCTTCGTTTTCTACTTGACGAATATATTCCATAAAAACTCTGTCAGAGTTTGCTGTTAGAGACTTTACTTTATAATATAAACTTGGCAATCTGTCGAAAGCGTCTTGCCACCAAGTTCGCATGGCTTCTTTACCAATTACTAAACCATTGGTTTCTGGTTGATGTATTTTTAATTTTGGGCTAAAATGTTCTGCTTCATCATCGTAAAGTGATAATAATTTTTCTAATTCTTTATTATTGAAGGTTTCAAACCAACGAAATGCTATAGATTGTAATTGTTCTGGTGTCATATATTTTATTTTAAACACAAAATTCACTAGAACATCGGTCTTAGCGAACTTTGTGATTAACTTATTAAGTAATACAAATGGGATTTAAATAGTGTTTTTTTTTAAGTTGTAAACACTAGAATTTAAACGTAATTAGTAATTGAGTTATGTGTTTTTTAAATTGATAATTTCTTGTTCAGTCAAGAAACGCCAATTTCCTCTTGGTAAATTCTTTTTTGTTAATCCTGCAAATGAAACTCTGTCTATACGAAGTACGTCGTATTTGAAATTTTCAAAAATAGCACGAACCACTTTTACGTTTGAAGTTTTTAGCTTTAAGCCTACTTCGCTTTTAGCTTCTTTTTCGATATAACTTATTTCTTCTACAAAAACACGGTGTCCATCTATAACTAGCCCTTTACTTATTTTTTCTAAGTCTTCAAACTTTAAGTTTTTATCTAAAGAAACTTGATAAATTTTTGATGATTTTTGGCTTGGCAAACTAAATCTACGGATCATATCAGTATCGTTAGTAAACAATAACAAACCAGTTGTGTTTTTGTCCATTCTTCCTACTGCAGCAATTTTTGAATTAGTCGAACCTCTTACTAATTCTAGAACATTACGATTTTCTTGACCTTCGTCGAAAGCAGTGGTAAAATTTTTAGGTTTATTTAGCAAAATGTATTCTTTCTTTTCTGGTGTAAGTACCGATCCGTCGAAGTTTACGACATCACCTGGTTTTACCATATAACCCATTTCGATAACAGGAATTCCGTTTACTTTTACGTTACCTGATTGTATATAAATATCTGCATCACGACGTGAACATGCTCCTGAATTAGAAATATATTTATTGAGACGTATTTCGTCTTTCACCTTTGGCCTTTTAGGTGCTTGATTTGGTTTTTTCTCTATTTTATTTGGGTCGACTACCTCAACTTTAGTTGTAGGTTTTACTTTTTTTGGACCTTGGGCACGCTTTGCCATCGCTGGTTTTGGCTTGTTAGAACTTGGACGAGTACTGTTTGGTCTCGCGCCACTTCCTTTTTTATTGCCTCCTGAATTATTCATAACTTCTGTATTTACTTCTTCTCTTGGGTCTTATGACCACAAGTTTGCAAAGATAGTGTTTCTTTATTTGATAATGAAAAATGGTTCTTGATAGTTTCTAATTAGCCTAGATTACTTTACTTATTTTTTATTTTCATCTGAGTTCAGTAAACTTCGTTTGCAACGAAAATCCTTTTGTTTTTTTTCTTTAAAAAACAAAAGATTAAAGTGGAAAGCTGGTCCCGATAGCTATCGGGATAGCTCCTAAAAGAATTATAATTTCAGCAATGCTTTCCCGTTTATCAAAACTGAAGGATTTATAAGTACAATGCAGAAAACGCCTGCAACGATAAGTGTTTTTAGCACAAAATGAAGTTGTACGTATTCTGGTTGTGTTTCGGATTTCCAGAGTTTGAGTAAGAAAAAAATCAGAATGATTAAACTGATATAAAAATAGATATCCATATAACCTACGTCATATTTTTCGATTAAAATATAAACTGGAATAATCGTCAAAATGGTTAAAATTGTGATGATTTGTTTAGAAATTCGCTCTCCGAAACGCACAGGAATGGTTTGGTAATTGTTTGCAATATCCCCTTTTATGTTTTCTAAATCTTTGATCATTTCACGAATAAATATGAGTAAAAAAAGAAACATGGCGTGTGCAAAAATAACATGATAGAAATTTTTAAAATACAATAAAATACCAAAAAAAGGTAAAACTGCGAGTAATGAAGCCGTTAGATTCCCAATGATTGGATACTTTTTTAGTTTGTGTGAATAGAACCAAATTAGAAAAATATAGGTCGCAAAAAACAAGGCTGCTCGGAACGAAATAATGAGTGCAAGTGCTGTTGCTAGAAAATTTAGCACAAAATAAACTTGCAATTTTGTTTTCTGACTGACCAATCTATCCAACATTGTTTTGTTAGGTCTGTTGATTAAATCTTTTTCGGAATCGTAAAAATTATTAATGATATAACCTGACGCAATAGTTAGTGTTGATGCAAATACGA
>NZ_JAYSSZ010000188.1:0-3338 GCF_043720215.1 Flavobacterium sp.
TAGAAAATGAAGCAAATGTTGTTCCGCCAGTAGTAGATTTCAATGCTTGTCCTCCCGTACCTGAAGTTGTTAAATAAACAATATTACTATTAGAATAATTTACACAAATAGAAGTAATCGTTGCTGATGCTGTAAAAACGTTTGTAAAAGTAATCCCTTTATCTATACTCTTATATAGAGTGGCCCCTTTAGAAATAAACATATTATTGTCATTACTTGGATCAACCGCTATTTGTTGAATATTTCCAGTGCCTAAGTCTGTAGTGTTTTGTTGTACCCAAGCAGATCCTGTTAATATAAAAAGTTTACTAAACCCTGAAAATAAATCTCCTGCGTTGTTTACTGTTAATGGTGTTACCCAGTTTCCTGTTTCCCCTGCAGGCGAATCAACAGATGATCCTAAGCTGTTTCCAGCATCGCTACTAATGTACAAACTACCTCCTTGTTGGATAAAGCCATAAAATTTATTGCTATTATTTGGGTCTACTGCGGTGTCCATTCCATCGGCACCATAATAATTTTTCCAAGCACTATTGCTGTAGGCGTGACCTCCGTTATCCTGTAATCCTCCAACCATTTTACTAGCTGTTTGTTTTGAAACTGCAATTTTATAAAACTGACTTGTTTGAATTCCAGCTGTTAAACTTGTAAATGCTATTCCATTGTTAGAAGACATGTAAATTCCTCCATCACTTCCACAAAATAATTTATTATCATAATAGCGTAAAAAATGGATATCTGCATGTGTATAGGGAGCTGCTGATGGAGCATTCCAGTTGTTTACTTTCGTTACGGATACACCGCCGTTTGTTGATTTCCAAACATTCAAACAGCCAGTAAAAATTTCATCTGCATTAGTAGTCGAAACTGCTAAAGCTAAATCATACCAAGACTGAGTTCCTTCAAAAATATCCGTTGTGCCAGAGGTTTTAGTCCAGTTTGTCCCGCTATTTACGGATCTATAAATCCCTTGAAAAGCATTTCCAGTTGTTGCACTCAAAATATAAATATAATTTGCATTTGCTGGAGTAACATCTAATATTAATCTACCCGAAGTTAATGGTAAACCTGTAGTTATAGCAGTAAAAGTGTCTCCCGTATTAGTTGATCGATAAAACCTATTATTATTTACTGCATAGACCGTTGTGGGATCTCCTGGTTTCAAACGAATTGAACCTTGCGCAAAATCTCCAGCTTGAGTTATTGCCCATGTAGTTCCGCCATTTAACGTTTTATAGACCCCTGCACTTGTAGCACACCACAAGATTTGGTTGTTTGTTGGGTGCATTATTATGTCTCCAGCTGTTGATGTTGTTCCTGTAAAAGTTAATCCAGTTGTATTCCAAGTAGCTCCTCCATCGATAGATTTCAAAACCCCAATAGAGTATGTATCAGAAGCGTCTTTGTCTCCTGTTGCTATATAAATTACATTAGAATTTGTGTGATCTACTACAATTCCAGAAACTCCAATTTGTGGCAAATTATCAGAAAGTGGTGTCCACGTACTTCCGTTATCAGCAGATTTCCAAATTCCTCCAGCTGGCGAACCAACATAAATTGTACTTGACGTTGTAGGATCTACATAAACAAAATTTACTCGTCCTTGACCTGAAGACCACGAACCTGTATTTGTGTGAGTAAAAGGCCCTATTGGTGTCCAATTACTTGGAGGTAATGCCAAAACTCTATTTGAATTTCTACTTATTTTAGCTTGTTTTTTTTGCTCCCAAATTTGCCATAATTCCTGAGGTGTTATTATTTTACCTTGATCATTTACAAGATTTCCCCAATGATTCTCCCACCTTTTAAATGGTTTATAACCACTCGCTTTCTTCCTGTAATCGCGATTTTTCCAGTATGTTTCAAATGAGTTTACTAACTCATCAAAAGTGGCATCTTGTTGTTTTTGTGTGTTATTGTTTTGAATCCAAGGAGCACTCGAATTAAACTGCGCATTTCCTATAATAGTAAAGAGTAATGTAAGAAATAGATAGGTTTTTTTCATTTTATATAGCGTTTGTTCAAAAGTAATAAGTTTTTTCCATTTTTTATCTATTTTAACATCGCTTTTTGAATTGTTATCCATTTAAATCGTATTGCTTTTGTTATTTTTGTAAAAAAATAAAGATGCTTAAATTTTTAAGAAGATTCAAAACATTATTCATCGTTCTTTCGGTTTTATCTGTTATAATAATCTGGTTATTTTACAATGTATTAAATCGTAAAACACTTCCTGTTTTTACACCATCGATGGTAAATCCTGAGTTGGTCGATTCGACAATTCAATATGTTGCTAATAAACATATTATTGCTGATTTTGCATTTACCAATCAAAATGGGAAAATGATTACCCAAAAAGAGTATGAAGGTAAAATTTATGTTGCCGATTTCTTTTTTACTACTTGTGGTACGATTTGCCCAATGATGACAGATAATATGGTTTGGTTGCAAGATCAAATAAAAGACAACCCAAAAGTTATGTTATTATCTCATTCAGTAACACCAGATATAGACAGTGTTTCGATACTAAAAGCTTATGCAAAAAGAAAAGGTGTTATAGATGCCAAATGGAATCTCGTAACAGGTAACAAAAAAGATATTTATTATATTGCTAGAAAATCTTATTTAGCTGTAAAAACTGGAAAACCATCTGAGTTATACGATATGGTACACACAGAAAACTTTGTTTTAGTTGATGACAAAAAAAGAGTACGTGGTTTTTATGATGGCACAAAAAGAGAAGAAGTCAAAAAACTTTTGACAGACATTAACTGGCTTCTTGAAAATCAAAAATAGGTCTATTTAATCCAAAACATTACAAAGATGATTTTTATCATATATAGTAGCATTATTATTGTTATTTTTGTAATCTTAATTCAATCTAAATAAACTTGAACTTAACCATTTCAAATCTCGCCATTGGTCAAAAAGCAATCATCAAAGATTTTGACATTAACAATATTCCTCTAAAATTATTAGAAATGGGGTGTTTGCCTGGAAATACGGTCGAAATAATTCAAATTGCACCTTTTGGTGATCCTTTATATTTGAATATTAACGATAGTCATGTTGCCATTCGATTAGAAACAGCTTCTATTATAGAGGTAGAAATTTGTAGAGAAAACCAACTATAATGAAAGTAGGTAATATTAATATTGCTTTAATTGGAAATCCGAATGTTGGAAAAACTTCTGTATTTAATCAACTTACGGGCCTTAATCAACAAGTAGGAAATTATCCAGGAATCACGGTAGAAAAAAAGCAAGGTGTTTGCAAATTATCTTCCAATCTCAAGGCAACAATTCTCGATTTACCGGGAACTTACAGCTTAAATGCAA
>NZ_JAYSSZ010000189.1:0-9245 GCF_043720215.1 Flavobacterium sp.
CTGGTCTGTATCTTCAAACAGTGTTGGTTTTCCTTTTTTAAATAAATAATTTTCGTATTCTTTCCAAAAAGAATCAATCTCATTATTTTTTAGTTTTTCAACGTTGTTTTCAATTTTAACAACAATATTTTCTAGAAGTGTATCAATATCAAAATCTTGATGCATTATATTCTTTAATGATGAAGCTTTGGGCAAATTTTCGAAGTTGGTTTGGTTTACGTTCATTCCAATTCCTACAATAGATTCTATTTTTCCGTTTTCTTTAATGCTGTTTTCAATCAATATGCCAGCAATTTTTCTATTTTCTGCCATAATGTCGTTAGGCCATTTTATATTTAAATGACTAATATTTAAATCATTTAACACCTGAATAATACTTACGGCAACAACAATATTTAAATTAAAAATCTCATTAATAGAAAAAATAATATTTTTTATTAAAATACTGACTATTAAGTTTTTATTGTCTTCAGAAGACCAGCTTGAACCCATTTGTCCTTTGCCTTTTGTTTGATATTTTGTAGTTACAACAGTATAATTTTCTAATTTTTCTTTTTGAGATAATCCTTTTAGGAAATCATTAGTAGAATCTATGGCATCGAGTTTGATTAACTTCATGGGTAGGTTTTTGTAAGTATTTACAATTAACATTAATTTACCACCAAAATAAGCACAAAAATGAATAACTTTGTAAAAATATTTTAAAAATTAGATGGCTAAAAAAGAAATTAATAATGATGTTTTGTTAGCAAACATTATCAAGGGAATAGAAGAAGTAAAAGGTAACGACATAACAATTCTTGATTTAAGAGCATTAGAAAATACAGTATGTGATTATTTTGTAATTTGTAACGGAAATTCGAATACACAAGTAAACGCAATTGTAAATTCAATTCAAAAAATAGTTTCAAAAGAACTTAAAGACAAACCTTGGCATATTGAAGGTTCTGATGTTGCTGATTGGGTTCTAATGGATTATGTGCACATTGTTGTACACGTTTTTCAAAAGCATATTCGCGAATATTATAACATTGAGAGTCTTTGGGGTGATGCAAAAATCACATCTATTGAAAACAAATATTAATAAGAATAACTATGTCACAAGAAACAAAAAAGAATAACTTTAAGTTTAATCCGTGGTGGATTTATGGTGCTGTTACTGCTATTTTTATAACAATGTGGTTTTCTGGTCAGTCCCGTTGGGTTGAACCTACAAAAACTTCGGTTTCTAAATTCTATGAGTATTTAAATGCAAATCAAATAGAAAAAGTTGAAATAATTAATGATAAAACAGTTGAAGTTTACTTGAAAAAAGGAGCTTTAACTCAAAAAGTGCATGCTAAAATCCCTAAATTAGATTTATTACAAAAACCAAATTTAGGACCACATTATACTTTTCAAATTGCTAATAATTCGGAAAATTTTCAAAACAAATTAGATGAAGCTCAAAAAGCAAATAAGCTAAATTCATTTGAATATAAAACATCAAGTGATTGGACTGATTTAGTTGGGTTTTTGCCAATTGTTTTATTATTAGGATTTTGGATATACATGATGAGACGTATGTCTAGTGGAGGTTCTGGAGGCGGTGGACCACAAATTTTTAGTATTGGAAAATCGAAAGCAAAACTTTTTGACGAAAAAAAAGATACCAAAACAACTTTTAAAGATGTTGCAGGTCTTGAAGGAGCAAAAGAAGAAATACAAGAAATAGTTGAATTTCTTAAAAATCCAGAAAAGTATACTAATCTAGGAGGGAAAATCCCTAAAGGTGCATTACTAGTAGGTCCTCCAGGAACAGGAAAAACATTATTGGCTAAAGCCGTTGCAGGTGAAGCGCAAGTGCCATTTTTCTCATTATCAGGTTCTGATTTTGTTGAAATGTTTGTAGGAGTAGGAGCGTCGCGTGTTCGTGATTTGTTTAAACAAGCTAAAGATAAAGCACCAGCTATTATATTTATAGATGAGATTGATGCTGTAGGTCGTGCTCGTGGAAAAGGAAATTTTTCTGGAGGAAATGACGAACGTGAAAACACATTAAATCAGTTATTGACAGAAATGGATGGTTTCGGAACAAATTCCAATGTAATTGTTCTTGCCGCTACAAATAGAGCCGATGTTTTAGACAAAGCCTTAATGCGTGCAGGTCGTTTTGACCGTCAAATATATGTTGACTTACCAGATGTTCGTGAACGTGCTGAAATTTTTAAAGTACATTTAGCGCCTCTTAAAAAGGTTGAAGGTCTTGATTTAGATTTTCTAGCCAAGCAAACCCCAGGATTTTCTGGAGCTGATATTGCAAATGTTTGTAATGAAGCAGCGCTTATAGCGGCACGCTATGACAAAACTGCTGTAGATAAACAAGATTTTCTTGATGCTGTCGACAGAATCGTTGGCGGATTAGAAAAGAAAAATAAAATTATAACACCACAAGAAAAGAAAGCAATTGCAATTCACGAAGCGGGTCACGCAACAGTAAGTTGGATGCTGGAACATGCAGCACCACTTATAAAAGTTACTATCGTGCCTAGAGGACAAAGTTTAGGAGCAGCATGGTATTTGCCTGAAGAACGTCAAATTGTGCGTCCAAATCAGATGTTAGACGAAATGTGTGCAACGATGGGAGGAAGAGCGGCTGAAAAAGTTACGTTTAACGAAATTTCGACAGGAGCTTTGAGCGACCTAGAAAAAGTAACAAAACAAGCCCGTGCTATGGTTACTGTTTATGGATTAAATGATAAGTTAGGAAATATAACGTATTATGATTCTTCTGGTCAGTCAGATTATAATTTTTCTAAACCTTATTCTGAAGAAACGGCTAGAACAATAGATCAAGAAATTTCATTAATGATCGAAGAACAGTACCAACGTGCTATAAAATTATTGGAAGCAAATAAAGATAAACTAAATCAACTGGCAGATATTCTGATTGAAAAAGAAGTTATTTTTAAAGATGATTTAGAAACAATATTTGGAAAAAGACCTTTCGATAAGGAAGTTATTGCTGAGGTTTCGCCTGAAATTGTTTAAAACTTCGTTAATAACAAATGTAAAAATCTCAATCTAATTGTTTAATTAGGTTGAGATTTTTTTATCTTTGATAGCGATTAAGCAATAATTTGCCTTTTTTTTTAAGATATGAGTATTTTCAGAAAAATATTTGGTTCAAGCGGGGAAGCTTCAAACGATCCTAACGATAATGACTACAATCCGTTTCAGGATTTGCATTCTCAACTTCCAGTTGATGAGCAGTTTACTCATAATTTTAAAAAAAATGGAGGTAAGTTTTTGTATTGTGAAAACACCGTCGAACTAAACGAACAATTTGAAAACATTCTAGAAGAGAACGATTGGTTTGAGTCTGAAGCTATGTGCTTAGAATCAAGATTATTCAAAATGTTAGAGGACAATAAAATTTTGTTCGACAAACCGCAAAATCCTAAATTTTTCTTGGCCAGTTGCGAAAACCTAATTGCTGATGAAGGTTCAGTCTTATTTTCATCAAATCAAATTAAACAAAACAAACCAAACGATTTGCCAGATAATATAATTTTAGTAGCTACCACAAGCCAAATTATTTTAAATAAAAGCGACGGTTTGAGAGAGATAAAAAAACGTTACACTACAGATTATCCTACGAATATCACCACTTTTAAATATTTTGAAAAAGTAAAAGAAGAAGACTTCTTGCATTATGGAAGTTCTCCAAAACATTTATATTTACTGCTTTTAGAAGATTTATAAAATGAATGAAAACGTAACACGTTCATTGTCAGGATTAGTATATATTTTAGTACTAGTATTTGCTACTCTTTATTCCAGAGAATCTTTTTTGATACTTTTTGGATTATTTATGTTGCAAACCGTTCGCGAATTTTGCAATTTGATACTTTTACCAAGAATCCCAGCATTATTGCTTGCTGCGTTGTTCTATTTTATCTTCGGATGCTTCTTGCCAGAAAATAAATTTACTGATTTTGGGCTAATTGCTGCTTCTTTATTTGTTTCCATCAGATTAGTTTTTTGGTTATTTAAAGGAAATTTAAAGCTAATTGACAATCAAGCAAAATGGGTAAACTTAATAGGATATATTATTTTGCCTTTTATTTTTATAGTAAAAATTTCAAGTTTTGATCTTAGTTTTGAACCAACGTTAATAATATGTATCTTTATCCTTATTTGGACAAACGATACCTTTGCTTATATAGTAGGAAAGTCAATTGGGAAAAATAAATTATTCGAATCTATTTCGCCTAAAAAAACAATAGAAGGATTTGTTGGAGGCGTAGTTTTTGCAATAATTGCAAGTATTATTATTTCAAAATATTATTTCAAAATGCCTGTTTATGTATGGGTAATTACAGCATTAATAATTAGTTTTTTTGGTACAATTGGCGATTTGGTAGAATCAAAATTCAAGCGAGTTGCCAACGTAAAAGATAGCGGAAGTATAATGCCAGGTCATGGCGGAATGTTAGATAGATTAGATAGTATTATATTTGTATCACCATTTTTATTTTTATTTTATAAAATTATAGTATATGTTTCATAAAGAAGGTTCAAAAATTATTTTAATTGCTACATTGTTGTTTGTAGCATTAATTATAGTACCAGGAGAATTTGTTAGTTTAACTTGGCTCAGAATGGGAATTCAGCTTGTAGCTTTATTTTTCTATATAATTGTGTTGCAATTTTTTAGAAACCCAAACCGAACTATTGCTGCTAATGATAATCAGATTGTAGCTCCAGTAGATGGAAAAGTGGTTGTTATTGAAGAAGTTTTCGAACCAGAATACTTCAAAGACAAACGGATGCAAGTTTCTATATTTATGTCACCCATAAATGTGCATGTTACAAGATATGCCGTTTCTGGATTAGTAAAATACAGCAAATACCATCCAGGAAAATTTCTTGTGGCTTGGCATCCAAAAGCCAGTACCGAAAACGAACGAACAACAGTAGTTATAGAAAGTAAAGTTTTTGGCGAAATATTATACCGTCAAATTGCTGGTGCATTGGCAAAACGTATTGTAAATTATGCAGAAGAAGGAACGCAAGTAATTCAAGGTACTGATGCTGGATTTATAAAATTTGGTTCGCGAGTAGATTTGTTTTTGCCATTAGGAACAAAAATAAATGTAAAATTAAATGAGGTTGCAACAGGAAATAAAACGATTATAGCTATAGGGTAAATGTCTGAAAAAGATTTAGATACACGATTTCAAGAAGCGATAGAACTTGCGCTAACGATACCGCAATCGTCTTTGCCGCAAGATGTTCAGCTGCGATGTTATGCCTATTATAAACAAGCAACTTCTGGTTCTTTAGAAAGTGTAAATTACTCAAATCTAGATGTCCGAGATGCTTTTAAGAACAATGCTTGGTTGCAAATAAGTCATATTTCTGTAGAAGAAGCTAAGGAATGTTATATAGATAGTATAAACGAAATTTCAAATAATAATAAACATGAAATCTAATCTGTTAGTAGTCCTTGCATTTATAGTAGCAACTGTAGTCTCGTGTAAAAAGAATACTTTAGTTGAAGTGGTCGATGTACCAGCTACGCCTATAGAAGTTGTAAAAGTAAAAGGAGGATCTAGTAATGCAACTGATGTAAAAGCAATAGAAGGAGCATTCGAAATGTACCCATTGCCTTATACTTATAAATCTTTGGAACCGAATTTTGATGCTACAACTATGGAAATTCATTATTCTAAACACCATTTAGGTTATGTGAATAATTTGAATAAAGCAGTTGTTGGAACTAAGTATGAATTGCTCAAGCTAAGCGATATTTTTAAAAACCTAAATTTATCAGATTCTGAAATTAGAAATAATGCAGGAGGATTTTACAATCACAACTTTTTCTGGGAAAATATGGCTTCTAATGCTAGTGGAGAACCAGAAGGAACTTTGATGGAAGCAATTACTAGAGATTTTGGTTCTTTTGACGCTTTTAGATCTCAATTTACGGAAACATCGCTCAAAATAGTTGGCTCAGGTTGGACATGGCTCGTTTCAGACAAAACAGGAAAATTGCGAATTGTAACGACACCAAATAATGACAATCCGTTGATGAAGAATCTTGGTTTTTCTGGAATTCCTCTTCTAAATTTAGATATGTGGGAACACGCTTATTATTTGAAATTTCAAAACAAAAAGAGAGAATACGTAAACACTTTTTTTAGTGTTGTAAACTGGGCGGAAGTTTTAAAAAAATATGATGCCTTTCCTAAAGTTGCAGTTTCAGCTACACCTAGTGCGACAACAGAAGCTACTACTCCAGCAGAAGTAAAACCAGCTGCTATTCCTGATGAGTTAAATTAATATAAAAAGGGATTGGTTTTTAACACAAAAAAGTTTAACAACTTGAAAATAGGTGGATTTATTTTTGAGATAATTTTCCAATTGATTTACTAGGTTTAAGTGATTTGTATAAATTGGGTTCATACAAAACGATTCGGAAAGTTTTTCAGAAATTGAAAAAACTGTTGTCAATGCATGTGTATGATAAAGTAACTCGTTACAATCCGGTAAATATCTAAAATGCAAGTCCCCAAATCAAAAATCATGTTTACCAAACCTGGTTCTTCATTATATATTATACGTTATCAGAATTTCTTTATCAATTCAATTGTGACAGCGAACTGACTCAACCCGTCCGGTCTTACCTTCCGAGCAATCACAGGAAAACCTGTAGAAAGTTCAAAAGCTGTTTTACTGTTAATTTTGTAATTGGTAACTATATTGGTGTTTAGTGTAAGACCATTGCTATCTAAAATTTCAACTATATTATTGTATTCATTGGTATATTGGTCATTTTTCAGATGATAAATCGGAAGCAAACTATAAGTAAATGAAAATTTCTTCATACTTGTTTGTGGCTTATGATTATATGAAAGCCTTAATAAAACATCACCAGCTCGTTTATAATTATTAGTTTCAAGATATGACGATCCTAATTCTTCTACTGAAAAATTCCCGTCAACATAAGTATTTGAATTTTGAATAAGTGGCTGTTGCCATCCCAATGCAACAAAAAAGTTTTTGTAAAAATAATTAGCTCCTACAATTGCATCATAGGTTCCTAAACTTGTTTGATACGCCATTGGCATTACATTTCCATTATATTTTCTATCTGCATCGCTAAACGGAATCTTACCTCCTATGATTACTCCCAATGATTTTTGAATTTTATATGATAATGAAAGGGTAATATCAGAAAGTCCAACCACCTGTGTTAAACTACCAATACGATACTGTCCATCAAGTTTTATAGCAGCAGTAATTTTATTGTTTACCTGCCTTGAGTAAGATATGTAAGAATTTAATATCCAAACGCTATATCGAGTGTTTCCTATTGAGAGTCCTGTTTTTATAGTATTGTCAAATGACGAAGAAGGAGTAACAAGTGAATCATTAGTCACAATGTCATTTTGTTTTATTCCGTCTATGCTACAAAATCCCGCATCACTACAGCCTTGTGCAAATGCATCATGCGCATAAACAAAAGAAAGTAGGATGATAAATATTAGTTTAGTTTTCATGTAAATTTTAGTACTATTTTATCCCTTTCATTTCTATCTGTCGTGCTATTTTCTACACTTAGCGGTAATGTTCTCTTGGCTTTACGGGGTTTGGGACTAAATTAAGCCTAATACCCAAATCCGTTATAGCAGCGTTGTGCGTAGTTATTCTATAAAACTATTTGCGTTTTCAATTAGCAAAGTAATCCTATTCCTAAACAACTTCCTTTTTTGCTCTAAAAACAAAAAACAAACCAGCTAATACAAAAGGAATACTTAACCATTGTCCTGTAGATAATAATCCTAAAACAGACTCGAAACCACCTTGACTTTCTTTTACAAATTCTACTAGAATTCGTACAGAAAATAGCGTGATTAAGAATATTCCGAAAAGGAAACCTTGTTTTTGACGGGCATCAGTTTTCCAATACAAAAAGAATAAAATGGCAAATACAAAAATGTAACCAAAAGCTTCATACAATTGTGAAGGATGTCTAAACGGAATGGCATTTAGAGTTTGTACAAAATTCGGGTCAGTTTCTATAAGTTTATAAGCTTTGTTTAAATCGTTTGTTTGCGTGATTTGACGTATGTTTTTATCCATCCAAAATTCATCTTCACGAATAAATTTCACACCGTAAAAAGGTTTTCCAGATACAATTGGCCCATAAATTTCAGAATTAAAAAAGTTACCCAATCGTACAAATATTGCGCCACTGGCAACAGGAATTACAACTCTATCAAGAATCCATAAAATTGGTCTTTTAAGTACTTTGGTAGTATAAAAATACATGGTGATTATCACTGCAATAGCTGCGCCATGACTTGCTAATCCTCTAAAACCAGTAAATTCCCAACCTTTTATAAAATAAAATAAAGTAGCTTTTGGGTTTTCTCGTATTGGTAAGAAAATTTCAAGTAAATGATCTGGATAATAACTACTCCAATTGTAAAATATAACATCACCCAATCGAGCACCAATTAAGATGGCAAGAACCATATATATTAACAAACTATCTAGTTTCTCTATTGGTTCGTTTTCTCTTTTGAAAATAGGTTTCATAATAAACCAACCTAAAACAAAGGCTACAACAAACATTAAACTGTAAAAATGAAGTGTAAATGAACCAATATTTATTCCTTCCGAAGGATTCCAAACGATCTGTAAAAAGTGTATCATGTTTTTGTTTTATGGTATTTGGTGTTAGTCAAAAGTAGTATTTTTAAAATAAATCTCAATGTGAATTGTTAAAATTTTAACTGGATTTCAAAAATCTAAAATCTGCAATCTAAAATCTCAAGGAACTGGGTCGTAACCGCTTCTTCCCCAAGGATGGCAACTCAAAATTCTTTTGGCACCAAGATAGCCACCTTTAAATAAGCCATGTTTTTGCAAGGCTTCGACTGTATAATGAGAGCAAGTAGGAGTGAACCTACAAGTTGCTGGCGTAAGTGGCGAAATTACTATTTGGTAAAATCGAACTACAAATAGAAATGGAAATATCAGAATCTTTTTTAAACTCAAAATATTATATTGAAAATGTTGTGCCTTCTTTTCCGTCTTTCAACTGAATTCCTAAAGCTAACAATTGATCTCTAATCTGATCTGACATGGCAAAATCTTTATTGTCTCTTGCTTGTTTTCTCATTTGGATAAGCATCTCGACAACACCATCTAATTTGTCATTATTATTGGTTGCCGATTTTTCGTCTTCCAAA
>NZ_JAYSSZ010000190.1:0-3323 GCF_043720215.1 Flavobacterium sp.
TATTTCTGCATTTTTATTTATAATCATACCAGAAAACACCTTTGCTCAAGGTCCACCACCATGGGCACCAGCTCATGGTTATAGAGCAAAAACTAGACATATATATTTTCCAGATCATAATGTGTATTATGATTTAAATAAAAGAGAGTATTTTTATATTGAAGGAGGAGTTTGGATTACTAAACCTAGATTACCCAGAATTTTTGTTGATATCAATTTAGGGAAAAGCGTTCAAATCGAGTTAGATTTTGAAGGAGATAAACCATACAGAGAAAATCATGTACACGTTGTTAAGTATAAAAAACCTAAAAAGATTAAACATAAAAAGGTAAAAGTTTATGAAATACATGATGATCACGGTCATGGTCATAAAAAAGAGCACAAGCATAAACATTAACTAAAAAGCTGCAATAAATTGCAGCTTTTTTTGTTTTAAATCCCAGCTATAACTTTTATCTCACCGATAATTCGTAAAGCTAATTTATCCGCTTCTTGTTGTGTTGCCGCTTCGGTATAAATACGGATAATAGGTTCTGTATTCGATTTTCGTAAATGCACCCAATTTTCTGCAAAATCTATTTTTACACCATCTATAGTGGTAATATTTTCATTTTTATATTTTTCGGTCATCGCAGTTAGAATCGCATCGACATCTATTTGTGGTGTCAATTCAATTTTGTTCTTGCTCATGTAATACTGTGGATAACTAGCACGCAATTCAGCAACTGTTTTTTCTTGATTGGCTAAATAAGTTAAGAACAAAGCTACACCTACCAAACTATCACGACCATAATGCAATTCTGGATAAATGATTCCACCGTTACCTTCACCACCAATAATAGCATTCGTTTTTTTCATTAACTCCACAACATTAACTTCACCAACTGCACTAGCTTGGTAGCTTCCGTTGTGTTTGTTCGTAATATCACGTAAAGCACGAGATGATGACATATTAGAAACCGTATTTCCTGGCGTTTTACTCAAAACATAATCGGCACAAGCTACAAGGGTATATTCTTCTCCAAACATTTCGCCATCATTAGATATAAAAGCCAGACGGTCTACATCAGGATCTACAACAATCCCAAAATCGGCTTTTTCTTCGAGAACCACTTTGCAAATATCTCCTAAATGTTCTTTTAGCGGTTCTGGATTGTGTGGAAAATGTCCGTTTGGTGTGCAATATAATTTTACCACTTCTACACCCATTTGCTCTAACAAATTAGGAATAATAATTCCTCCTGAAGAATTTACGGCATCAACGACAACTTTATATTTTCTTTTAGCAACAGCTTCGGCATCAACTAAAGGTAAATTTAATACTTCATCAATATGAATATCCATATATGAATCGTTAACGGTAATTTCTCCTAGAGTATCTACATCCGAGAAATCGAAAGCTTCAGCATCTGCAATTTCTAGAATTTTTGCACCATCATCACCACTTAAAAATTCACCTTTGGCATTTAATAATTTTAAAGCATTCCATTGTTTTGGATTGTGAGATGCAGTAAGAATTATTCCACCATCGGCATTTTCTAAAGGAACTGCAATTTCGACAGTTGGCGTTGTAGACAAACCTAAATCTATAACATCAATTCCCAAGCCTAACAATGTATTCATAACTAAATTATGAATCATTGGTCCTGAAATTCTAGCATCACGACCTATAACGACTTTTAGCTTGTCTTTATTACTATTTTGTTTTAGAAAAGTTCCATAAGCCGAAGCAAATTTCACAGCATCAACTGGTGTCAAATTATCTCCAACTTTTCCTCCAATAGTTCCACGAATTCCTGATATTGATTTTATTAAAGTCATTTTTTTATTTTAAATTTTGAATGATAAATTTTAAATTCACACAAATATAAAAAGGTTCAAAGATACAAAGGTACTAAGGCACTAAGTTTTTTTCATATATTTACAAAAACCTTTGCAATTTAGAAGCTGTAGAACCTTAGCGCCTCTTAAAATGAACTATCTCGCTCACATATTCCTTTCTGGAAATAACGATTTACTAAAAATTGGTAATTTTATGGCCGATGGTATTCGTGGAAATGATTATTTGAAATTTCCAGAAGATGTGAAAAACGGAATTATTTTACATCGTCATATAGATACTTTTACAGACGCACATCCAATTTACCGAAAAAGCAAACATCGTTTACACGAAAAATATGGGCATTATGCTGGTGTGATTATGGATATTTTATACGACCATTTTTTAGCTAAAAATTGGAGTCATTATTCTAGTGAAAAATTAGAAGATTATACAGCGAATTTCTATAAATCGCTCGAAGATAATTACGATATTCTTACAGAAAAAACACAAAATCTAATGCCATATATGACCGAAAGAAATTGGCTGACAAGTTATGCAACCATTGCAGGAATCGAAATGATTTTGTTTCAAATGGATTATCGCACAAAACATAGGGCCAATATGCAAGAAGCTGTTGTTGAATTACAAGAATTTTATTCTGAATTTGAGAAAGAGTTTACTTTGTTTTTTGAAGAATTGAGAGCCTTTTGTTTACAACAGATGAAAAAATTATAAAAATTCATTTTCAAATCAATTTTTAAAAGAAGCATCAAAATCGTATCTTTGTTTTTTACTCCAATTATGTTAGAAAACGATAATACCATCGAAGTTATTGGCGCTCGCGTTCATAATCTCAAAAATATAGATATTTCCATTCCGCGTGAAAAACTAGTTGTTATTACTGGACTTTCGGGCTCAGGAAAATCATCTTTGGCTTTCGATACTATTTATGCCGAAGGTCAACGTCGTTATATAGAAACTTTTTCGGCTTATGCCAGACAATTTCTTGGTGGTTTAGAACGTCCTGATGTAGATAAAATTGATGGTTTGTCACCAGTTATTGCTATCGAACAAAAAACAACTTCTAAATCTCCTAGATCAACCGTTGGTACAATTACCGAAATATATGACTTCCTCCGTTTACTTTTTGCCCGCGCTGCCGATGCATACAGTTACAACACGGGAGAAAAAATGGTTTCTTATTCCGACGAACAAATTAAAGATTTGATTATCAAAGATTTTTCTGGAAAAAGAATCAATATCCTCGCTCCTATTATTCGTGCGCGAAAAGGACATTATGCCGAATTATTTCAACAAATTGCCAAACAAGGTTTCTTGAAAGTTCGTATTAATGGAGATGTTAAAGACATTACCTCAGGAATGAAATTGGATCGATACAAAACCCACGATATTGAAACCGTTATCGACCGAATTGTGGTTGATAATACTGATGATGTTCAGAAAAGAATATCAGAAAGCATTAATACCGCAATGCATTATG
>NZ_JAYSSZ010000191.1:0-9170 GCF_043720215.1 Flavobacterium sp.
TTTGCAAGTATTTTCGTTACCAGTTATTGTAACTATAGTTGATTTAAAACAATGTGACGATAACATCGATGGTTTTAGTGTTTTTAATCTAACCCAAGCCAATAGTATTATTTCAACCAATTTTGCAAACGAAACGTTCGCTTATTTTGAAACACCATCAGATGCTCAAAATAATACAAATCCTATTCTAAACTTTACAACATACACCAATCAAGTTGTGAGTAACGATATAATTTATGTTCGAGTTTCAAATGCCAATGGTTGTTTTCGTGTGGCACAACTGAATTTGATTGTTTCTACAACTCAAATACCACCAAGCTATACGCAAAGTTTTACCCAATGTGACGATACCATTTTAGGCACAAATACGGATGGTATAGCTTCTTTCGATTTTAGCGCGGTAACACCTCAAATACAAGCTATATTTCCTGTTGGACAGCTACTAGATATTACCTATTATAGAAATCTAGCCGATGCACTAGCCGAAAACAATCCAATAACGGATAGTTCAAATTATCGAAATATTGGTTATCCGACAACTCAAAATATTTACATTCGTGTCGATAGTCAACTCAATAATGATTGTTTGGGATTAGGAAGTCATATCACATTAAATGTAGAAAGAATTCCCATTGTAAACCCAATGATTAGAAATCATTGCGACGATGACCAAGATGGATTGTATGGTTTTGATACCCTCAATCTGCAAACCTCTTTATTAAATGGTTTAACGAATGTCGCTGTTACTTATTTTGACCAAAATAATAACACACTGCCAAGTCCGCTACCCAATCCTTTTGTGACGACTTCACAAACTATAAGAGTGGTGGTTACTAATACTACAACAAAAGCCTGTTCGTATGAAACAACCATACAATTTGTAGTAGATGATTTGCCAGAAGCTTTTCCTATTGCTACTACATTAACAAGTGTTTGTGATGATGAACCCAATCCAATCAATCAAAATGGTTTGTATTCTTTCGATACTTCGACTTTTCAAAATACGATTTTAGGAAGTCAAAGGGGAATGGTAGTCAATTATTTTGATGCAGCTAACAATTCGTTGCCTAGTCCGCTTCCAAATCCATTTGAAACAACCACACAAAATGTAAGAGTGGAGGTTGTTAATCCAATCAATACGACTTGTAAAGCCAATTATACTATTTCATTTGTGGTAAAACCAGTACCTAACATTAGTTTACTAGGTGATGAACTGGTTTGTAACGAACAAACTATATTCAAAACGATTGACGCAGGACTTTTAGACCCGACCCAAGCACCAAACTATACGTATGTGTGGAAACTAAACAGTAGACCAACTGTGATAGGAACAAATTATACATTAACTATAAGCCAAGCAGGGATTTATACTGTTGCTGTTTCTAATAGTTTAAATTGCCCTAAAACAAGAACGATTACTGTTACAGCTTCCGATAAAGCGACTATAACATCAGTAAACGTAATAGATTTAACCACACCAAATAGCATAACAGTTTATGTTACAGGTGCTGGAGATTATGTTTATGCGCTTGATGATATAAATGGTTTGTATCAAGAGGATAATGTATTTGCTAATGTGAGTGCAGGAATTCATACGGTTTACATCAAAGATTTAAATGGTTGTGGCGTTGTACCAAAAGAAGTTGCTGTTTTAGGAATTCCAGATTATTTTACCCCAAATGGTGATGGCTATAATGATTACTGGAATATAAAAGGGGCAAATAGTAGTTTAAATGCCAAAACTATTATTTATATTTTTGACCGTTTTGGTAAATTAATCAAGCAAATTACACCAACTAGCCAAGGTTGGAATGGTACCTTCAACAACCAAGCACTACCTGCAACAGATTATTGGTACTCTATAGAACTAGCTGATGGTAGAATTGTAAAAGGGCATTTTGCTTTAAAAAGATAGTATTATTTATTAGTTTATTCAGCTGCACAAAAACCGCCTTTAGTCCAAGCGTTCCTAAAGTTGGTTCTTTGTTTGCTTCATTTCACTAATAAATTAAAAAAAGAGGTGTTCGTACCTCACCAATATTTTTACCCACCCAGTCCCACGCGCTGCCCACGCTTCACCCAAGCTATGTTACATAATAAGCCATTATGAGTCAATACCTGCGAACCCCGCAGGTATCGCATCATAAGCTCATTATGTAAAATAGCCGCCACAGCCAACGCTCCCGCCCGAAATAGGAACAGAGTTTTCATTGTTTTTTGAAGATGCCATCACGTTTTCAAAACAACCCCAACTCATTATTCATAATTTGTCATTCATAAGTAATTTTAGGCATCATCAAAAATCAAAAATGCCAGCAAGAGTGTGTCTTTTTATTTGTCAGAACATCACGATATATTACTTTTCAGCTTGATTGATGCCTTGCAATTCCATAACCACCAACTTTTGACTTTCGACCTGACGACATTCAACACATTTGGGCAACAATCCAACCCAAAAAGCAATCAGGAACAGTACAGTCAACAAATAAAAATCCACACACTTGCCCGAGCTTCTGCCACCACACTCGGAAAGTGCAGTTGGGGAAATCTTCCATTTCCCCAAACCCCATAGGATGCAATTTTTTTTGAAAGAATGCCACAGCATTCCATTCCAAAAGAAACATACCGAAAGGCATTCTCTCAAAAAAAACAGCGCCCGATGTAAACTTATCCGAATTACCACTACTGAATTTGAAGTTTCGGGCTTCCTTGGATTTCTTATTCCAACAAACCAATCCCCCTTTGATTGACAACTGAAAGCCATATAACCCCAATATAAGTGCGATACAAACCGCCCACTTAAATAAATTGGTAAAAAATAAAGCAATTCTCTTTTTCTGACTGCTATAAACAAAAAAACTCTGAAAATCAGAGCTTTTAAACAGGTTTTAAAACTATTTTAAGGGTTGTTTTTTGGTGTTTCTTCAGATTGTACACCTGTTTGAGAAACAACCGAAAGAATACTTCCGCCAAGTATTAAATAACCTGCTACACTTACTAATCCCACTGGTAAAGCCACAGGAGAAGCAATAATAACACCGCCAACCGATGCTAAAGTGATGCCAATAGTTCGAAGAATTTTAAACCATTTTGGTGTTGGTGCCAATACTCTTTCTGCTAAATTCAAATTGTTATTTTTCATAATCTTGATTTTTAATTATTGTTAATTCAATATTTGAAACTCTTTTTTCTAAATATTCTACTTTCTGGTTCAGTAAATCATTACCACTTTTAAACTCGGTTTTGATGATTAAAGCCATCGTTTTAACTTCAATCAAATCTTTTTCCATACTCTTGAAATCGGTGTGCAATTGCTTGATAAAATAAGCCACAACAGAGAGTAACAATGTGATAAGTGTTCCAAAAAGCACCGTTATGTTATTCATATTTTCCATTTTTCGAACTTTTTAGAATTGAAAATTATTTTCAATAGTTATTTTGTTGTTTTCAAGTTTTGCCAGTGCAGCCAATTTTGGATAAATCATTTTGTAAGTTGCAACACTTTGAGAAACTTCATAATTACCATCAATAAAAACAAATCCAAAACCACAAAGCGGACAACCAGCAGTTTCTTTGATAATGTTTCCGGTATGGATATAAACAAAATTGAAATTTGGTAAACCAGTAATCTCAATCATTCCTTCGTGAAGCTTTCCAAAAGCTTTTTTATAATCCACATTTTTAGCTCCGTAAGTATTCAATTTCAATGAAAATGTACCATTTGGTATAGCTGTTTCAGATGGGATTTTAACGGCTCTTATTTTATCTTCTAGTAAGTAACATTGAAAAATTCCGTTAATGTATAACTGGCTTAATGTACTTTCCTTTCCTTGTGCGACTCTTATTATTTTAGTTTCCATAATAATGATAGATTGGTTTTTAAACAAAAAATCCCTCGAAACGTTCGAGGGATTTTCTGAAAAGATTACTAAAAAGCTTCCTCGATTTTTAAGCAGTTGCCACTTGAAAAGAGATAGAAATTTGCGCCTACTTGTTGGTAAAACTCAATTCCTATGCACTGTAAAACGGTGGTGTATGCAGTTGGATAAACGCCCCCAGATAACGTTGCGGTTAGAATTGTTGCAGGAACTAGAGCATACAAATCCAAAAAATCAGTATATTGAATATCGTTTACCTCATTCAAATCAGCATCCATAGGATCATAGCTGTTTGTGGTAGCGTTGTATTCAAAATCACTCACAACTGAAAGCGAAGTAACCAAACGAAAATGAGTTGCTCCAGATGGTGCATTTACCAAATTCGCAGGATTAAAAGCAGGAATGACTAAATCGCCACTTTCTCTATCAAACGTATGCGTTAATGAAAACGGAGCGTTAAAAATCCCATTGAAAGAAGTGTTTTTGTCAAACTCAAAACCTTTCAAGTAACTACGTTGCGTAGAGATTTCAATTTTACGGTAACCTCTGGCTTCCGTTTGGTCTTCAAGGTTAATTTTCTTCATAATCGAAGTCAATCTTCCAGTAACTTGGCTGTCCGCCATTTGTTTCATCACTTGAGATAAACCAGTTCGAACCGATTTCCCTGCTTTGGCACAAGCACCAAATTCATTCATATTCTCACGAGTTCTCTCGAATTCAGGAGCAGTCAACACTTGGTCGCCAGTTGGTCCACCAACCATTCCAGCGAAGTAGCCTTCCTGTCCCTTAATTTTGAAGTGTCGGATATCTCCAAGAGTTCCAACATACTTAATAACACCTTTTTGTCTTGCCATTTTTTCTAATTTTTAAAAGTTAATATTTGCTTGCAATTGCTTTTACAAAGTTCAAATATTAACTTTGAATAACGTTAGCCTAAAATATTGAAAGACAATGCAATACAACGCAAAAGCACCGTACACAGTGGAAACCCATTGGCAAATTGAAGAAGTACTTGATGGCGATAGCATCATCATTAGCCATAGTTTCACTAAAATGAAAAAAGAAATCCGTCTTTATGGTTTAGATGCACCGGAAGTGAAGATTAATAGAAAGATGATGGAAGACGAAGAAAAAAGCAGTTTACCTGCTCAATTATTGATGCAATTTGGTTTGCAATCCTTACACTTCGTTTTGTCGGTTCCACCGCCTAAAACGGTTGTAACTATCGTTACAGAACAAGAGAATTATTATGACTACTGGAACAGACAATTGGGATATGTGATTTTGCCAAGTGGCGAATGTTTGAATGATTTGCTTTTGCAAAATGGGTATGCAAAAGCAACCCACAATTATTATTGTGGACGATTAGCGGAATACCAAGCAATGAACCGCCAAGCGCAGCTTAATAGCGTTGGGATATATAGCTTTGTAAAAAGTTTTTGATTTGTTGTACTTATGTTGTACTTAAAAAAATATTATTACCTTTGAGACCATTAAACACTAATACCTACGGGTATAAGTATGTTAATCTGTGGTAAAGTTTTTTTGTAAATTTGGAACACAAAAACTAAACTATGACTTTCGATAAAGATAAAATAATAAAAAAATGCAATGAAATGTGTCAAAATACTTTGATGCAAACCTTAAAAATAGAATTTATAGATGCTGGAGAAGATTTCTTAGTTGCAACAATGCCAGTAAATCCTAATGTTCATCAGCCTATGGGGTTATTGCACGGTGGAGCAAGTGTTGCCCTTGCAGAGAGTGTAGGAAGTGCGGCATCTATGTTGTTTGTAAATTCTGATGTAAGCGAAATACGAGGTATAGAAATTTCTGCGAATCATCTAAAAGCTAAAAGGGAAGGAATTGTTACTGGAACTGCTCGAATTGTGCACAAAGGAAGAAGTATTCATCTTTGGGAAATAAAAATTACTGACGAAGAAAATAACTTAATTTCTCTTTGCAAGTTGACCAATATGGTTTTGCCAAAAAGAAAAATTTAAAACCAAAATGAATATTATTTTTAATAAAGGTAAAGATTGGTTTAATAAAAAAATGCCTTTTGTAATTTATTGCAAACCAAACTCAGAGAAAATAATTGGCGTTTTTCAGAAAAATGACAAACTATTTGAAATAAATAATTTTACCGAAACTGGTTTTGCTTTTGTTTCTTTTGATAGAAAATCGAAATATATAATTCCTAAAGATCAATCCGATGTTTATATCGAAACTATAAGCGAGATAGCCTATTTTATCGAGAAAGATGTAGATTTAGGTTTCGATTCAGTTGTAAAATTATCTTTCGAGAATTTAGTTGAAAAAGGAATAAAAGCTATACAAAATAAGCAATTTGAAAAAGTAGTTTTATCGAGAAGAGAAAAACTTGAAATTGATAATTTTGATTTTGAGAAGGTTTTTTCTAAATTAATTTTTCATTATCAGAACACCTTCAAATATTGTTTTTACCATCCAAAAATTGGCTTTTGGATAGGAGCAACCCCAGAACAATTCTTGCAATCGTCAGAAAAAACCATAAAAACAGTTTCTTTTGCAGGAACACAACCGTATTCTGAAACTGAAGAATATATTTGGCAAGAAAAGGAAAAACAGGAACAGCAATTTGTAACTGATTTTATTTTAGATAATTTACAAAATTATTGTGCTGAAATTTCAGCATCAAAACCATACACTTTTCGTGCAGGAAGTATTGTTCATATCAAGACTGATATTAAAGCTGTAATTAATTCTAAAACGGATTTGCAGAATATTATAGAAAAACTACATCCAACACCTGCAGTTTGTGGTTTGCCTAAAGATGAAACCATGCAATTTATTATTGAAAACGAAGGATATGACAGAACTTTTTATACAGGTTTTTTAGGTGAATTAAATATTGATTTCGCAACTTTTCAGAATAATAAATCCGATTTATTTGTGAATTTGAGGTGTATGAATATCGAAAATAATTTTGTAAACCTATACATTGGTTGCGGAATCACAAAAGATAGTATTCCAGAAAAAGAGTTTTTTGAAACTGTAAATAAATCAAAAACAATGAAGAAAGTAGTATAAAAAAATAGTTGTTTATTAAATTTTAATAAACAACTATTTTTTTTAAAGTTAAATTGTAAAAAATATGATTATTTTTTTCCAAACAAATTATTTACGTCTGCTTTAGTCATTGAATCAGAAATCCCAGTAGCAGCTGTCAATTTATTTTTGGTCATAAATTGTAGTGTAACCATCTTTTGTAAGCTTTTTGTATAATGCAACCAAATGATATCATTAGGTAAATCTAATTTAATATCAGCAACAGGTGAAGCGTTAAAACCATTAGAAATGATAGTATATAAATTTTCGAAATCTCCAGCTAAATCTTTAAAATTAAATTTTACATTACCATTATCTACATCTTCAATGTTTTTAAACGAAACGGTATATTCATTTCCTTCTTTCTGAATGTAAATATCACTAGTCCCGTTAGCTCCAATTCGTCCTATTTTTTCAATTGGCACAGTTTCAATAACTTTTATCTGACTATATCCTAGGTAATTAATAAATAAAAATGAAAGTACAATAAATTTTTTCATGATGTTTTGGGTTTAATGGTTATGTGTTTTTTAAAAATAATTTAGACAAACATAATTAAAAAAATAACGAAATAAACAATTCAATTTAAATTTTTCTATAACTTAATATGAGAAAAATTTATTTCGTGCAAAATGCAGTAGGATTTAAAATGAAAATTCTAAATTTGAAAAGAATATAGAGATTACAAATTCGAACAACAAATAAATAGATATGGACAATAAACAATTGATAGAAAAATTTTACACCTCATTTGCTAATGGTAGTGCAGAAGGAATGATAAGTTGTTACCATGATGATATTCAATTTGAAGATCCTGCATTTGGAAAATTAGAAGGTGAAGATGTAAAAGTAATGTGGCAAATGCTTTTGAGCAGAAATAGTGGCTTAAAACTTAATTTTAATACTGTAGAGGCAAATAAAAATAAAGGTTCTGCAAATTGGGTTGCTGAATATACTTATTCGCAAACAGGAAGAAAAGTAGTAAATAAAATTTCAGCAAAATTTGAATTTGCTGATGGAAAAATTATAAAACATACTGACTATTTCGATATCTGGAAATGGACGCAACAAGCATTGGGTTGGAAAGGTTATTTGCTAGGTTGGACGCCATTTATGCAAAATAAAATTAGAAAAAAGCAAACACTTTATTAGAAACTTACAAGAAAAACAGAAAGTAATGAAATTAGATATACTCGCTTTTGGAGCACATCCAGATGATATAGAATTAGGTTGTGGAGCCACAATTGCAAAAGAAATTTCGTTAGGAAAAAAAGTTGGTATTGTCGATCTAACAAGAGGTGAATTAGGAACTCGTGGATCGGCAGAAATTAGAGATTTAGAATCTGCAAATGCTGCAAAAATCTTAAAAATTGCTATAAGAGAAAATCTAAATTTTAGAGATGGTTTTTTTAAGAATAATGAAAAACATCAGCTGGAAGTTATTCGAATGATTAGAAAATACAAACCAGAAATTGTACTTTGCAATGCTATAGATGATCGGCATATAGATCACGGAAAAGGAAGTAAATTAGTTTCTGACTCATGTTTTTTATCTGGTTTGTCAAAAATAGAAACAAGTTTAGATAATGCTATTCAAGAACCATGGAGACCAAAAATGGTTTATCATTATATACAATGGAAAAATATTGAACCCGATTTTGTTGTTGATATTTCCGGTTTTATGGATATAAAGATGGAAGCAATTATGGCTTACGATTCTCAGTTTTACAACCCAAATTCTAAAGAGCCAGAATCTCCTATAACCTCAAAAAACTTTTTAGATAGCGTAAAGTATCGTGCTCAAGATCTAGGACGCATAATAGGAGTTGAATATGGGGAAGGTTTTACTGTTGAAAGGTATTTGGCAGTCAATAGTTTAGGAGATTTGAAATAATTTTTTTTAAATTTTCTTTGCAAAAGAGAAAAAATGCAATATCTTTGCACTCGTTAAACAAATGGTGGTTGTAGCTCAGCTGGTTAGAGCGCTGGTTTGTGGTGCCGGAGGTCGCCGGTTCGAAACCGGTCATCCACCCTAAATAACGCAAAAGCTCCCTGATTTTCAGGGAGCTTTTTTATTTGTATAAGTGTCTTGTCCTAAAATGGCAATACATAAATTCATCGTTATGGAAAACACCCAGGAACCTCGCTATGTAAAGCGTACCCAAAAAGACTACAGTATGTCTTTTAAATTACAAATTGTTC
>NZ_JAYSSZ010000192.1:0-3306 GCF_043720215.1 Flavobacterium sp.
TGAGTGCCAGTTTAAACATGAAGTACACTAACATCTACACGAAGTTCACTAAGATTGTTTTTAATAGGCATGCCCTAGCCCTGATTGAAACGAAAATCCTTTTTTTTTCGCTTTTTTTGCGGAAGAAAAGATTGTAGTGGAAAGCAGGAAATAGCTCCTAAATTACAAATCGATACTTTCTCCTATTTCTAGTAACATGAGGTCTTTACCAGCATCGAAAAATTTCTTTTTGGCTTCATCGTGGTTAACTTCGATATAACCAAAAGTATCGTAATGATAGCCCAGCACTTTGTCGCAATCTACAAAATCGGAAGCGAGAATGGCATCATCGACATTCATCGTAAAATTATCTCCTATCGGAAGAATTGCTAAGTCGAGCTTGGTTCTCATTGGTATCAATTTCATATCCATTGTTAAAGCGGTATCGCCTGCGATATAGATATTTTTATGCTCACCTTCTATAACAAATCCTCCTGGATTACCGCCGTAACTTCCGTCAGGAAATGAACTGGTATGTATGGCGTTGACGTATTTTACGTTTCCAAAATCGAAATCCCAGCTTCCACCATGATTCATTGGGTGAAATTGAAATCCTTTGTTTCCGAAATGTGTTGCTATCTCGTAATTAGAAACTATTACCGCATTGGTTCTTTTTGCAATGACTTCGACATCTAGAATATGATCATTATGAGCGTGAGTTATTAGTATATAATCTGCTTTAATTGAATTAATATCTATATGACTGGCTTTTGGGTTTGCAGAAATATAAGGATCGATCAAAATGTGTTTACCAGCGACTTCAATTCCTATTGATGCGTGACCGTAGAAGGTTATTTTCATAGTTTCTTTTTAAAAAATTAATACTAAGGCTAGAATTAACGATAATAAAAATGTACTGATTGCTAATTTCTTTAACTGTGGATCTAATGCTTTTGGCTCTGGACAATAATAAACAGTTCGTAAATGACTGATTAATGGAAAATAAGCTACTAAAAAAGCATATTGATCGATTCTAAAACCTATTCCGTTATAAATTATCGCAAAAACTAATACTAAAACCATTGCCGTAATTAGTAAGAAATAATGATATATTATAGCTTTGGCTCCACCAATTTTGACTACTAATGTATTTTTATTTGATTTACGATCTGATGCTTCATCTCGCATATTATTTAAATTTAGTACTCCAGCACTTAATAATCCTATGGCTGATGCTGGTAAAAGCAATTGCAAATCAAATTGTTTCGAATGTAGAAAATTGACACCTAAAGTGCTTACCAAACCAAAGAAAACAAAGACAAAAACATCGCCAAAACCTTTGTATCCATAAGCTGAATTACCCACTGTGTATCGTATTGCTGATGCAATTGCTATAATTCCTAATGCTAGAAAAAACAGCGAATATCCTAGATTTGTATCTTTGAAAGCAAAATAAATCAGTGCAATTGCTGACAATAATGTTAATACAGAAGTGATAATCATAGCTTTTTTCATTTCTGCAGGAGAAATTACGCCGCTTTGAATAGCTCTTTTTGGACCAATTCTGTCTTCATTATCAGTTCCTTTTACTCCATCTCCATAATCATTTGCAAAATTAGATAGTATCTGAAACCCTAAAGTAGTTAGCATTGCTAGCCCGAAAACTGTCCAGCTAAATACTTGTGTTGGCGTTAGAACATTGTTTGTTGGGTTTGCTAATGCGTATAAACTTCCTACCATTATTCCGGAAACCGAAAGTGGCAATGTTCGTAATCGTGCAGCTTCAATCCAGTGTTTCATTTTGTGTTTATTTATTTTCTACATCCAATTGCTGTCGGATGTTTCTATTTCGTATAACCAAAGGTTTACATATTCTTTTATTGTTGTATAATCTCCTAGTTGGAAAGCAATATTTCCTCCTGCAGTATGCAATGTTAAATAACCAATATTAGCACTTTTGTGCCAAAACAATTGTGATGTTGTAATAGCTTGAATTTTCATTGGTTCTATAATTTCATTATCAATATCCCAAGCTCCACTTTGTTTTATTATAAAATCATCGTTTATAAATAGTTTATAATTTCTGAATCCAAAATAGAGAATCAAACTCATGAAAATAGCATAAATAGGTGTTAAATATGCAAAATTTAAAAACTGATTCTCCAAATAATTTCCAAAAATGAAAAATCCTGTTAAAGGTAATGCTATTAATAGAAATATTGAAAAAACAAGCTTACGAAAATTAGGTTTTAGCACAACTCCTTTAGTTGGGATTTTTTTGAATACTAATTTGAGTATTTCGTCGCTTTCTCGTTGGTTACAACCTGGAATTTCGATTATAGATTTTTTTTCTGATTCTTGGCCGCCAGTTGCTTGTTTGATTTTTAGTTCTAAAATATTCATTTTCTTTTGGAAATAATTTCTAGAAATTATGGTGATTTGCACTTTTTCAGGCTTAATTATTGTGCTTTTTGTATTTATTAAACCAAAAGAAAGCAATAATGATCCTTTTTGTTTGGTGATTTTATAATTAAAATATTTGAAAATAATTCGCACAAGATTTATAACTAGAACTGAAAAAATTAAAAAAGAAATAACAATCAAAAAAGTTTGAATGATTTGATTTCCTTCAACATAATCTTTTATGTTTCCATCTTGAATCACATCTTTTCCTGTAAATTGTTGAATATAATCTGAAGCCGTAAAGAAAAAAAATAGTAATAGCGAAAAACTTCTTATATAGTTTGATGTAATTCCGACTTTCAATAAACTCAAAAAACTAATTTCTATAAAAGGAGTTTCGTTTACAATTGAAGATTCTACTAAAATAGAATTAGAATCAATGTTTTTCGTTTTATTTTCGTTTTCTAACAACCTAGTTTTTAATTCTAGTGCTAATTGATGTGAAATCGCCTTAATTTTTCCTTCTTTTGTAGTACTTCCAGCAGTGTCTACATCGAGTGCATAAACGCCAATAATTCTCTGAATTAATGATTGATTGATATTTACTTGCTGAATTTTATTAAGCTGAATTGTGGTTTTGGTTTTATTAAAAACACCTTCATTGATGATAAACTCGTCGTTTTCGTGATCTAAATAAAAGGTAAAATTCAAATATTTTAAATAAGCAATAATAGCTACGCCAAGAAAAACTACAACTATTCCTAAAAAAAGATACAATTTGTTTATCTCGTCAAACTTAAACAACCATACAACCAAAATAGGCCACAAAGCTCGAATATATTGTCGTAAAGTATCGAAAAACATAACCAAAACACCAATGGAAGACTGACGTTGTGGTTTATCAAAATTACTTTCCATTACAGT